>JBGTDB010000387.1:0-4373 GCA_041748515.1 Phycisphaerae bacterium | reverse complement strand
GGGAAGACGCGCGTGCGACTGCTGCGCATCCTTGATGATTATCGGATTCCCGACAAGAACTGGAGCGTCACGACGGAAGGCGACAAGGAGACGGTCAGCCTTCGCTACTGCCACTATCATCGTCCCCATCGGTCGCTGCTGTTTGATGTGGCCGATCTGCCGGGACTTCTGGAAATCAGGCGCGAGAGAGCCCCAAGGGAAGACAAGAAGTAGCGGCTGGTTCCCCAGTTCCGCTGTCTTGTACTACGATGAAGCGATTCTCGTGACGTATTGCGCTACGGAACCACCGAAAAGGACTCGACCGTTACAGTCACGTCAAAATCGACGAGCAGCTCTGAATGATCGAACGTGAAGACAATCGTGTCGCCGCAACCGAATTCGTCGCCGTCCCGAAGGACGCCCGTGCTGGTTGCAGGCCCGACCTGGCCGATGATTCGAAGGTCGGCGTCGAAAAGGATGATCGCCTGAAGGTCGTCGCAATCGCGGGAGAACAGTACTTGCCCGTCCGGCTGAACCGTGTAGTCCAGGGCTCGGCTCGTGTCGGCGATGAGGAGCAACTCCGGAATTTCCTGGATACTGCTGATAAACAGCCGGGCGTCGACGGGAAACGCGCCGTTGTTTCGCAGGATCACCGAAGTTCGAGTCGGCCGCAACAAGTCCAACAGCAGGCCGCAACCTCCGGTTCCAAGGGCCGTCACCAACAGCAGCGGAATCAATCGCTTCATGGCATTTCCTCCGACCGAATTGTGTCCAGTGCATTAGGGTTCTCGAAGCGCCGGGCCGGGCGCTTACACGTCATTCTTCTTGCTTCGTTCTTCATTCGGGGACGAAAGGAACTCGCCCGCCATCAGACCTCAGACGTCGTGGGGTCGGCCATGCGACGGACCCGCGAGATTCGATCGGCGGGGAAGCCACCCATGTCCGCGTGGCTGCGAATTGCCGCCTCGTTGGGCGCGACATACACGCAATAGACCTTGTCGTCAGTGACGAAACTCTCGACCCATTGAACCTGCGGACCGAGTTCTTTCAGGACGCTGCACGACTTTCGGGCAATGTCGGCCCATTCCTGCCCGGACATCTCGCCGGCTAAGGGAATATTCCTTTCGATGATGAACTTGGGCAAGGTACTCCTCCGTAGGCAACGGCTACTTTCCCAGAGCCGTGACAACCGTCTTGACCTCTGTGTACGACGACAGCGCATACTCGCCGAGTTCCCGGCCGATACCGCTCATTTTGAATCCGCCGAATGGCGCGGAATTATCGAAGGCGTTGTAGCAGTTGATCCACACCGTCCCGGCGCGAATGCCGGCGGCCAGACGGTTGGCCTTGTTTATGTCCCTGGTCCAGACCGCCGCGGCCAGTCCGTACATGGTGTTGTTCGCCCGGCGGACGGCTTCGTCCGCGTCGCTGAAGCGCATCACGGTGAGCACCGGCCCGAAGATTTCCTCCTGGGCGATGCGCATTTCGTCGCGCACATCGCCGAAAATGGTGGGCTCGACGAAGTATCCGGCGCGCTCCACGCGGTTGCCGCCGGTCAGACATAGGGCCCCGGAAGACTTGCCGTCGCGGACGTAACCGAGAATTCGATCGAGCTGGGTCTGGGAAATCTGCGGCCCCTGGGTCGTCGCGCTGTCAAACGGATCGCCGATTTTCTGCTTTTTGGCTCGATCCGTCAGGAGCCCGACGACCTGATCGTAGACCTTGTCCTCGACCAGCAGCCGCGAACCGGCGCAACAGCATTGGCCCATGTTGTAGAAGATCGCGAAGTAGGCGAACTTCGCGGCCGTGTCCACGTCGGCGTCGGCAAAAATGATATTGGGACTCTTTCCGCCGAGCTCAAGGGTGACGCGCTTGAGGTTGGACTCGGCCGCAGCCTTCATAATCTGCTTGCCAACTTCGGTGCTGCCGGTGAATGCGACCTTGTCCACGTCGGGATGCCGGGCGATCGCCGCGCCGGCCGTGGGGCCGAAACCCGGGACCACGTTGATGACACCCTCGGGAAAACCGGCCTCCATGGCCAGCTCGCCGATGCGCAGAGCGGTCAGCGGGGTCTGCTCGGCCGGCTTGAGCACCGTTGTGCAACCGCACGCCAGGGCCGGAGCCCATTTGTGGGCTTGCATCATGGCGGGAAAATTCCAGGGAATAATCTGTCCGGCGACGCCCACCGGCTCGTGCCGGGTATATCCGAAAAATGGTCCATTCATCGGCAGCGTTTTGCCGTGGATCTTGTCGGCCCAGCCGGCGTAATAACGATACATGCTCGCGGTCGCGGGAATATCGCCCTTAAGCGAATCGCGGATGGGCTTGCCATTGTCGAGGGTTTCGAGCGCCGCGAGTTCCTCGGTGTGCTTGTCGATCAGGTCAGCGAGCTTGTAAAGGAGCCGCCCGCGATCGGCCGGTCCCATGCTTCGCCAGGCCTTGGACTCAAACGCCCGGCGCGCGGCCTGCACGGCCAAGTCCACGTCGGCCGCGTCACCCTCGGCCACCTGGCAGATCACGTCGCCGGTGGTGGGGTTGATGGTTTCGAAGGTCTTGCCCGAACGGCTATCGACCCACTTGCCGTCGATAAGCATCTTCTGGTCTTTGACCCTCGGCGGCGCGATGGATTCTGCGGTGGTCATGTCGAATTCTCCTTTCGCCCTCGATGGCGCCATTCGTTCTGGTAGCGAACGCGAGCGGGGCTCAGGGAGCATCATATTCGGAAATGCGCCGGTTCTCAAACCAGAAGAGTTGATGGGGCCCGAGGCATTTCTCGCGTTAATTCGGCCTGCAATCGGCTCCGCCGCAAGCCGCGCCCGGGCGCCACGAATCGCTCGGCCCGCTGCAATTCTGACTTAAGACGTTGTCGATACAAACCCCTGAGTCCAGGTTGCAACAGGCCCCTCGATCGGCAACGCAGTCAAGCTGGCCGCAAGAGGTAGACTCCGTCCAGACCTTGGCGATTCCCTGGCAACTTGATGCAGCGACGCCATCAGCGCAGGTACCCGATGCCTGGTCACAACAGGAACCCAGTATCCCACTGCATGGCGCGGCACAGCATTGAGCGTTTCGAACCCAAGTCCCATTAATGTCGGCACAATCGAGCTCAAGAACATCTCCGATGCACCCGCCCATCTGATTGCAGCATGCGCCGCGGGGTAATCGCTGTTCCAGCGATTCAAGCGATGGGCAAACGTGGGGTATTTCGGCCTCGTACCAACCCTCAAATCCGGAGCCGTTGAAGAGATCGAGCAGGACAAGCAAATCAAGCGGTCCGCAAAGTCCGCTCCGGTCGATGTCGCATCGATACTCAGGAATGGAAGGCTGTGAACCGGGTCTCCGCAAGTTGCCTACCAAGGCCGTCGCATCGGCCGAATCAGTCGCCTGACTCTGATCCACGTCACCCGGCAACAAGGCGAGGCACGCCTCTCGAAGTGTTGGCCGGTGCTCGAAACAGGTCCAGCGTTCGGGTCCGATCGGCTCATCCAGTTCCACCAGGATTCCGATTGGATCGGACGATGGTAGGACACTTTCGACGGAGGGCGCCGGTAGTTTGGGAATCGATCGAGTTCGAAAGGAACTCACCGTTAAGCCGGTCGGGTTTCGGTCGAATATCATCTCCAGGGAATTCCATGCAAGGGGCTCGCCCTCTATGCCTTGCGGATGAGGAATTCGGGCATCAATGGCGCAATTGGGGGGCTGACTTGCAATTGGGATCGGAGGGCACTCCGGCAGGTTAATGACCAGGGATCCCAAGCTCGGGCTGATTTCCACTTGCGCTGGCGTGGCCAGAATGGACTCTCCACATGGGGCCATGGAAACCGTAAACGTCCCGCACGCCCCGTCCGAGACTTTCAGAATCAGGGTTCCTGCGTACGCTTCCATCCCTGTATCCGTGGCGCCGCCATTCTCGAAGGCCAGGCCGAAGTATCGATAGCGCAATGAGGCTGTCGCTACCTCGGGTCCGATGTTCGTAAAGTCAATTAACAGGTAGTCCGGACGCGTCGCGTTGACGAATGCCCCCATTGAAGGGTTGTGCTCTGGAAGGACACATCTAAGCGATCGACAAACTTCGCCCATTTCGCAATCAGCGTCGTTTACGCACGATGCGGGCTCTATGGAGGCGCTCCAACCAAGAGGCAGAACGGTGCCGTTGGTTCCGCTTCGCGCCACAACTGCTCCTGGAACAATAAAATTAAACGCGCGAAAACCTTTGGGGAATTCATCCCCCCAATCTGATACAAAGAACTCAGCTTCGATGATATCGCCGGGAGACGCAACGACCGATGCCAACGGCGGGTTGATCGGAACACTGTTCCTCCGAACGGCTTTCAGGGCGACCGTGGCCGAATATGCAGGCGAGACGACCAGCAGCAACGCGATAACCCATCCGC
>JBGTDB010000386.1:0-10103 GCA_041748515.1 Phycisphaerae bacterium | reverse complement strand
CGACCTGGTGCGGACCGGACCGAACCCGGCGAAGCAGCGGGACGCAGGGCAATTCCAGTCGGCGGGCGACGAAGCGGGCCAACTCCTCGGCCGGGTGTGGCGGCCGAAAAAACCGGTGCGACCAATGGCTGGGCACGAACGTGACGGCTTCGACCCGATCCTGCCACGACGCACGCGCGACGGACTCGCCCAGCCAGGCCCCGAGAACCCGTCCGACCTGTTCGCGATTGCCGAATTTGTACTTTCGCAGCAGGTGGGCAAGCAGACCGCCATAGGGTCCGACGCGGGCCAGGCCAGCGACGTGCGGCCGGCGGCCGCGACATTCGCCACAACGCCCGTTGCGCACTTCGTAGAGTGCCACGTTTCCGGCACATCGCGGACAGGACAGCTTCCGACGCTCCGCCTCAATCAAGCGCAGGCACGAATCGCAAAACCGCGAAACCGCCGTTTCAAGCGGCACGGAGCATGCCATGCATCTGCCGGGAAACACGACGTCGGCGGCGGCCTGAACGAATCGCCGCAGGCGGCCTCCATCGGGAATGGTTAATCGTTCGTTCATGTCGGATTCGACCAGCCCAGAATTCTCCCAGAAACCGGTCACCGGTCCACTAACCTTATCGCGGGCGACGTGTCTTTCCCCGCGTTGGAGCAGGAGAAGGGCCGGTGTGTATCGGCCAACGAATCATCCATTCTGGAGGAGTGCTATGCGGAAGTTCCTGGTTGTTGTGTGCGCGGCCGTTCTTTCCATTTCCGTTGCGGGGTGTATCAACATCGTCAGCGTGAGGGATCCCGGACGCCTGGACGGCAAGCGGCGGATCATCGAAGTTGAGAAGCAGCTCTACGTCGTCGATGTGGAAGCCCGTACGGTCACGCCGGTTGAATCGCGGAGAGAGGCGAGGCAACTCCTTGATGGCGATTAGGATCCGGCGTCGAGTCGCAATTCGACGGGGCGGCCCTTAGAATGGCGGCGTTCTATGGATTGGGAGCGCTGTCATGTCCAAGCAACTTCGAATGGGTCTGGTCGGCGTCGGCATCATGGGCGAGCCGATGACCCGAAATCTCCTTCGCGCGGGCTTTGCGGTGTCCGTGTTTTCGCGCACCCGATCGAAGGCGGATCGGGTTTGCGCTGAAGGCGCTGCCTGGCGCGAATCGCCCGCCGAAGTCGCGTCCCAAAGCGATGTCACTATCTCGATGGTCAGCGACTCGCCGGATGTCGAAGCGATTTACCTCGGGGAGAACGGCATTTGCGCCGGCATGAAAAAGGGCACCTTGTGCATTGACATGTCAACTGTCGCCCCGGAAACCGCCCGCATGGTGGCCAACCAGATCGAACAGCGAGGTGGCCGCTTTCTGGACGCCCCGGTATCAGGGGGAAAAACCGGAGCGGAAACCGGCAAGCTTTCGATCATGGTTGGTGGGGACGCAGCGGATGTTGAGCGTGCCCGGCCGGCCTTTGAGGCTCTCGGAAAATCCATCGTGCATTGCGGTCCGATTGGGGCGGGGCAACTTACCAAGCTCTGCAATCAGATTCTTTGCGGGCTCAACCTGCTGGCGGTGAGCGAGGCGATTGTGTTCGCGAAGAAAGTCGGGCTGAACCCTGAGGTTATGTTGAAGGCCGTTTCAACGGGGGCGGCCGGCTCGTGGGCGCTGGACAACCTCGGTACGCGGATGTTGGCCCGCGACTTTGCCCCGATGTTTATGATTGACTTGCAGCAAAAGGACCTTCGTATCGCCCTTTCCGCTGCACGAGAAGATCGGGTTCCCCTGCCCGGCACGGCGTTGGTGCATCAGCTTCTGGCCGCTAACCAGGCGGAGGGCGAAGGTCGAGAAGGAACTCAGGCTCTCATTAAGACAATCGAACGGCTGGCGAATTTGCGATAGGGATCCCAGGCCGACGTTCAGAGGGCTTACCGAGTCTTGGCCCCACCCGGAAAGAGCCGCCATCCTGCTGAAAAAGAAACATCCGGCAAAGCACGCCCGACCGGGACGTGCTGCCGGATGTTTACTTTCCCCTCCAGGAAACTCACAGCCTAAGAGGCGTGTCGCCGACGTCCCCTCCAGTCGTCGGCAACCGCATAATCCTGCCCGGCACGCGCGCGGCGAACGCACTGGCGGGACGCAATTTCACATTGTCATTATCTTGGCCTTGGGCGACTTGCGGCCCGCAGCACCAGAACCCGCATTTTAACGATGCGAGCGGCTCAAATGGCCGAAGGGCATATTACCTGTGTCTGCAACCGGTTGTCAATCTAAACCAACCTACTTTCTCAAATTTTTTTTAGCTGGGTGGATTGCGGTACACGCGGTAGTTTTCGGACCCTGAAAACGGCCAAAATGATGGGAATTAACACAAAGGCGGGAAGACAGGACGAATAGCCGAATTCACGGCCGAGTGGTCGAATAACTTACGGGCCAAGTGCCTTGAATCTGATGGAAGCCTCCGAGTCGGGAATACCGATCCGGTAGCCTGCCGGGGCAAGTCACGACATGCCAGGCTGTGTGGACCGTCCGCCGGTGGCGGAAGTCGGTGAACACAGAGTGGCACCGCCATCTCGGGGATGAGAATACGGGCGAGATGCCCATGCCACTCCTTCCACGGCCGACTGCCCTATTTCCGGCCCGACTTAGGGTTCGTCGATACCGGCCGGGCACGATAGAATCCGCAGCCATGAGCGGGCGACCAAACCCAATCGTCGGCAAGGAGGTGTATATTTCCTCGACTTCCTTCGTCGGCGGGGAGGTTTTTCTCGGAGATAACTGCACAATCATGCATCATGTCATGATTCGTGGCGATATCGCCCCCATCCGCCTGGGGGCCCGTGTCAACGTTCAGGACGGCAGCATTCTTCACACGCGGTACGGGGTTCCGCTCGATATTGCCGACGACGTCGGGATCGGGCACCGGGCCGTCGTCCATTGCCGATCGGTGGGCTCGCGGACCCTCATCGGAACGGGTGCCATCGTCCTTGACGACTGCGAAATCGGGTCTCATTGCCTTATTGCGGCCGGAGCCCTCCTGACGCCCAGAACTCGGGTTCCGGACGGCTCGGTGGTCATGGGGATGCCCGGCAAGGTTGTGCGGGCGACCTCGCCGACCGATCTTGAAGCGATTGACCATGTCATCAACAGCTACCTACGCCTTGCAAGGCTCTATGCCGCCGGGGAATTCCCAAATATCGCCGGCAACAGGGTCGAACTTAGATAAGCATGGGTCGGATCGGTGCGGCGGCTGGTCCCCATTCTTGGTACAATTTGGTATATTTTCGTGGTTTGCGGTGCTCGCTGATACGGGCCTCGGCGGAGTTCCGGAATGCGCATAAGCTTCGTGCTCTCAAGAAGTTACGTAGGAGCCTGGGTGGTTTCTTGCATACGGCCATGTTCGAGTTCAAGATGGAGTATCGAGCTCCGGCTTGAACCAGATTGGTCCGGTGGGATCGGTGCTGGCAACTAACGGCGCAAAATGTGACCAAAGTATTTCGCCCGTTAGTTCACAGTCGATGCGCCGATACCACACGGTGTCCGACGATTTATACCGCAGGCCGCCAGGGCGGGTACCGAGGTTTGAATTTCATCGGGTTTTAATCCAACCATGACTCGGGTTGGAGCGTCTTGAATAGTGACAGGACTTAAAGGGTGATCCTACCCGGTAAGACGTGTTGAATCCGGGGCAGTCTGGTAGCGGGCACGAGATTGAACGACCGGTCGGAAAAACCTGATTCTCGCAAGGATGATTGGCCGCCACCGGACCCGGCGACTGGGGATGAGGCCGCGCGTGGTCGGACTGCCCGGCAAGCGACCATCCTGGGCGACTTCGAGATTCGCCGCGAGGTTGGCCGGGGCGGGATGGGGACGGTCTATGAGGCCTGGCAGCGTTCGCTGCAAAGGGTCGTAGCGCTCAAAGTGCTTGCTCCGCACATCAGTTCTTCGCCCAAGGCCATCATCCGCTTTCAACGAGAGGCACAGGCCGCGGCCAAGCTACACCACACGCACATCGTCCCGATTTTTGCCCAGGGCGAGGCGGACGGAAATTACTTTTATGCCATGGAGTTTGTGTCCGGCGAGGGCCTGAACGCGATCATCGCGGGCTATCGCCAGAAAAACAATCTTGATCCTGCTCCGGATGTCGCGGAAACGGTTGTTCTTCATCGTGGAAGCGGCGCGACCGCCAGTAGCGCTCAGCCGACGGGAAGCGCGACCGAGGTATCCGCGTCACCGGTTTCGGCCAGCGGTTCGGGCCTCGCAATCATTGGACGATTGCCTTACGGTTCAATCGAGTTCTATCGCGAGGTGGCCGAGCACGTCGCGGCCGTCGCGGACGCGCTGGAGTACGCCCACCAGATGGGAGTCATCCATCGCGACATCAAGCCGCACAATCTTATTCAAGGCGCTGACGGACGGTTGCGCATATCCGATTTCGGCCTTGCCCGGCTCGCCGAGCAGCCGGGAGTTACGGTTACCGGCGAGATGGTCGGCTCGCCGCTTTATATGTCCCCGGAACAGATCAGCGGAGATTTCGGCAGCGTGGACCACCGCGCCGACATTTATTCGCTAGGGGCGACGCTGTACGAATGGCTGACGCTACGTCCGCCTTATCCGGGCGAGACACGCGAGCAGGTCATCAGCCGAATTTTGAGCTCGGAGGCCTCGCCTGTTCGGTCGCTGACTCCGACGATACCGCTGGACCTGGAAACCATCGCCATGAAGGCCGTCGAGCGCGACCCTGCGCGGCGCTATCGCTCCGCGGCCGAGCTGCGCGATGACCTTCGACGTTACCTGGCCCGCCAGCCCATCCAGGCGCGGCGGCCCGGATTGGGCCAGCGGTCGATGAAGTTCGTTCGTCGCCACCAGATAGCGGTGCTCGCGAGCGTGTCCATCGTGATTGCCGGAGCGCTGATCTGGGCCGTCCGGGCATCGCAGCAGCAAGTCGATACGGAACGGGCGGCCGCCATAGATGCGACGGCGGCGGCGGCGGAAGTTGCGCAGACCAACGAGTTGCTGACCGGATTCATCGCAATGCTCCAGGCGAACCCGGTGACCATCGCGGAAGCGGCGACTTCCGTCGTCGAGGGAATGGTTGGTCGTGATGCCACTCCTGCGCAAGGCCCTTTGCCGCCCGGCACGGCGGCCGCACCTTCCGTAGGAACGCCCGCGTCCATAGCACTGGCCCTCGGGCGGGAGATACTTTCCAGCCCTTCTCTGATTCAGGACGAGTCGGAGGCCGAATCGAATACATCAGTCGACTTTGCCCGGGCCGTAGAGTATTGGCAGGCGGGACTCTGGCAGGAAGCGAAAGATGTCTTGGAGCCTCACCTTTCCAATCATGCGAGTGACTTCATATGGCACGAACTCTACCTGGGCGTTTGCACGCAATTGCGCCGGTATGAGGACGTGCTTTCGGCCGCGGAGCCGTTCTTGCAAACGCCCCACGCCGGGCGGGCGGCGATCTGGCGGGGCCTAGCCGGCCTCATGCTGAACCGGTACGAGGAGACCGCGATGGAACTTGGTCGGGCGGGGCTGGATGCCGCGCAATTGACCTGGGTTCGCGTGCTTCGTGGCTTGCTCTGGATTCAGGCGAGCAACTATGCCGAAGCGCTCCGAGACCTCGATGCGGCCATCGCCGACGCCCCCAACCTGTCCCCGGCCCATCTTGCCCGGGCTCACGCACTGGTCTCGACGAATCGCGTTGCCGAGGCTTTGGAGGAAGCGACTCGCGTCCTGGAACTGAACCCGCGTAACCCGGATGCACTCACGATTCGCGGCGACTGCCACCTTCAACTCGCGGACTTTGCGGCCGCGGAACGGGATTATCGTGAGGCCATGGAAATTGCCGGGCGGACTCCGTCATTGGTGGCGAAGTGGGGCGCGGTGTACTTGCAGAAATCCCAGACTCATCGCAATGCCACCGACCCTTCGACGAGCCTCAAGAACCTTCCCGGAAATCCGTCACCCACGCCGAGTCACGAGCCTGATGCCCGGCGGCTTGCGCCCGGCCGGCTGGGCGAGCCGAGGCTTCGCGACAATCACATTGCCCTTCCCAGTTGGGCGCTTTGGCGTTGAAGCGTTTCTAGGTGCCGCCACGACATCCAGAACCACTCAGTCGATTTTGCCGTCGCCGCGGAACGTGCGTTGATCTTCAATGGGCGAGGCGGGACTTGAACCCGCACGTCCCTTTCGGGACAGGGGATTTTAAATCCCCAGCGTCTGCCATTCCGCCACTCACCCGAACATGCGAGCCCGCACATCATAATCGCCACGGCGTGCTTCGACAGGTCTGTTCAGTCGGGCGCTTAGGTTAGAGTTAAGCTAAACGGCGCTGGTTGCGAATGGGTCGGGGGGCGAATTCAATGATGCAATTGAGCCAATGGCCTCCGGATGCCTCAAGCATTCATTTGACCCCCGCCCGCGCCGGGATAGCATTGGCCGCTTGCCTGCGGGATGGACCTGTTGCGGGCGAGAAGCCTTGGGAGCGGTGTCCGAGTGGCTGAAGGGACCGCACTGGAAATGCGGTGTACGGGTAACCGTACCGAGGGTTCGAATCCCTCCCGCTCCGATTGTCCGGCCGTACGACAGGCGTTCTCCGGTGCGTGGCCGGGGATGCTCCGAAGTCCGAATTTCGCATTCGAGAATCGCCGTTCCTGCATTCGAGTCAGGTTGGCAGGGTCGTGCCGGGGAGCTTGTGCCGTTCCCAGCAGCTTCGAATTTCGGCGGCCTGGCCGTTCATGATTAATTCGATAGCAGCGCTGCCGCGCGAAAGCAGCGCGATCAGCAATCGATCGCAGTCGTCCCGGGATATCATTCGCACGTCTAGCTCCTCGAGACAGATCGGCCGTACGTCGCCGCTATCGAGATTAAGCTCGGCAGCATGGACGTTGATCCCGATTCCAACCACAATCGCCCGGACCTGCCCCTGCACGATGACGGCTTCCGTCAGGATCCCGCCAAGTTTGCCGCCGTCGGCATAGAGGTCGTTCACCGGTTTGAGCCAGACTCGAATGCCAGTGGTCTCGGCGATGGCCTCGACGCAAGCGACTCCCGCGGCCAGGGTGAGATCGGTAAGGTTCACGTCGCGACAGTCGATGAT
This sequence comes from Phycisphaerae bacterium, assembly GCA_041748515.1. Lineage (GTDB taxonomy): Bacteria > Planctomycetota > Phycisphaerae > UBA1845 > UBA1845 > JBGTDB01. Next base: position 3,022 of record JBGTDB010000386.1, on the reverse strand, counting down.
CCGAACCGGGGTCTGAACGATCGAAACATAGATTCCGGCATCGCGCGGCGAGAGCCATCTTCGGCCGCGGCTGCCTTTGCCCTGGGACTGCTCGCGGGCCAGAACGTAGGCCGGCCCGTCGATTTCGCCCGATTGAACCATTCGCTTGGCGACCTCGTTGGTCGAATCAACGACATCGAGGTGAATTCCCTTCAACGCGCCGCCTGTCGGGGCCCCGCGGCCTGCCTTGGGTGAGCGACGATCGGACGGGTTCAACATGGGCAACACTCTCGGTTATTGCCCGCTATCGGCGACACAGGACTGTCGGCGCCGCCACTGGGCGCTTTGCAGCGGCCGATTCAATGCGTTGCCGATCACCGATCCGGCGGCAACGACACCGTTCAAGTCTACGCCGGACGCCACGCCCATTCGATCCAGCATGTATACGAGATCTTCCGTGGCCAGGTTGCCCGAGGCGCCCGGTGCGAAGGGGCATCCTCCCAGCCCGCCGGCCGAAGCGTCAAAGGTCGAAACGCCAAGCTGCAATCCGGCAAAGACATTGGCCAGGGCGGTGCCGTAGGTATTGTGAAAGTGCAGCGCGATTTGTTCGGGCGTTATCGACTTGAGCAATGCTCCGATGGTTTCGAGCACGTTGGATGGCGCGGCCGCGCCAATCGTATCGCTGACGGCCACTTCGTCCACGCCGAGATCGAGCAATCGCCGGGACAAATCCAGAACCGTTTTCGGGGCGATTTCGCCCTCGTAGGGGCAGACGAAGGCCGTGGAGACATATGCCCGCGCGCTAACGCCCGCTTCGTTCGCCCGTCGCACGACGGATTCAAAGACGCCCAGCGATTCCTCGACGGACATGCCGATGTTCTTCTGAGTGAAAGTTTCAGAAGCCGCGGTGAAAACGGCGATGCGACGAATCCCACAGGCCAGCGCCCGATCCAACCCGCGTTCATTGGGAACCAGGGCAGAAAACGTCACGCCGCCCGGCCGGGGCAACTGTCGAACGAGTTCTTCGGCATCGGCAAGTTGCGGCACGGCCTTGGGATTCACGAATGAGGTAACTTCGATATCGCAAAGGCCTGCGTCGGCGAGCGCCCGAATGAAAGCGAGCTTTGTCTCGGTCGACACCGGCGCGGATTCGTTCTGCAACCCGTCGCGCGGGCCGACTTCGACGATGCGCACGCGATCAGGCAGCATCATTGTCCTCCGGCGGTTCGAGCCGAATCAGCACCTGACCCATCTGGACCAGCTCGCCAACCTCGCAGGCGACTTCGCTTACTCGGCCCGAGGCCGGGGCGGAAAGCGATAACTCCATCTTCATGGATTCCAGGATGACAAGGGGGTGGTGGGCCGAGAAGGCGTCGCCCGGCTGCACGTTGATCTTAATGACCGTGCCGGGCATCGGCGCAACAATCTCGTCCGTCGGCGGCGCGGCCGTGCCGCCCGCCCCGCGCCGGGCTCCCTTGCGCTCGACCGTGAAACGATGGGCACGGCCGGCCATCCAGACGTCGACATGGTCGCCCGAACGCACCGCGTGAAAATGGATGACCCGACCATCGATGCGCAAGTGGTCTTCATTGTGCAGCCGCTCGAACTCGACTTCGTACTGTTCCGCGCCGCAGCGGACCATAAAGGCACTTCCGCTTGGTGCCGTTAATTCGGAAAGCTCGACGTCAATCGGCTCGGCGCCCTCCGGTCTCAGTCGTACGCTGCGCATCTCAAGCGCTCCTCCAAGAACCCGCCGCGGACCAGGGATTCGAACGGCCGCTCTGCCGGGCCGCGCTTTCGGTCCGAAGGCGCTCGGCTGGATGGCGGGCGGCAAACGCGGCCGCAATCATCACCTCGATGGGAATCGCCCGGCCGCCGTGCCGCCCCAGAGCCGGTCGGGCTTCGAGAAAGCCCGTATGGATCCGCCCCGCGCGAAAGTCCTCGTCCCTAAGCAGTTCGCATAGAAACTCGATGTTGGTCGTGACGCCCATCACCACGAACCGTTCGAGGGCCCAGGTCATTCGATCGATGGCTTCCTGCCGACTGCCGCCCCAGCAGATCAGTTTGGCCAGCATCGGATCGTAATGCACGGTCACCTCCGATCCTTCGCCGACGCCGGAATCGACGCGAATGTTCGGTCCGATCGGAGGAATGAATCGCCTCAGTGTTCCGATCGACGGCAGGTATCCGCGAGACGGATCTTCCGCGTAAATACGACATTCCATCGCGTGTCCGGTCGGGCGCAGACTTTCCTGCTCAAACGGCAGTTTTTCTCCCGCGGCCACAAGCACCTGGGCTCGAACCAGATCGAGGCCGAGGGTCATCTCCGTGACCGGATGTTCGACTTGCAGCCGTGTGTTGATTTCCAGGAAATAAAACTCGCCCGAGTCGTCAAGCAGGAACTCGATCGTACCGGCATTGGAGTAACCCACGGCTTTGGCGGCGCGAACCGCCGCATCGGCCATGCGGGCTCGAATGGACGGCGTAACCCCCGGAGACGGCGTTTCCTCGACGATCTTCTGATGCCGCCGCTGAATCGAGCACTCCCGTTCGAACAGATGGACGACATTGCCGTGCTCGTCGCCCAGAATCTGAAACTCAACGTGACGCGGGGCGACGACGAACCGCTCCAGGAAGACGTGGCCGTCTCCAAAGGCGGCCAGCGCTTCGCGTCGGGCCGATTCCCAGGCGGGCAACAACTCGGCGGGCGATTGAACGAGCCGCATGCCCTTGCCTCCGCCGCCCGCGGCCGCTTTGACCAGGAGGGGAAAACCGATGCGCTCGGCCTCTTTCGCGACCTGCGCGGCGTCTGCGTCCGGCCCGCCTGACCAGCCCGGTACCACCGGCACGCCCGCCTTTACCAGTGCTTCCTTCGCGGCCACTTTGTTTCCGGTCAGCCGCATGACGTCGGGCCTTGGGCCGATGAACACGATCCCCGCGTCGGCGCAGGCCTGGGCAAACTCAGGGTTTTCCGAGAGGAAACCGTACCCGGGGTGAATGGCCTGGGCACCGCACCGTTTGGCGATTTCGATGATCTTGTCGA
>JBGTDB010000385.1:0-4330 GCA_041748515.1 Phycisphaerae bacterium | reverse complement strand
GGCAGCAGCGTTTGAAATGTAACCCTGGTTGTCGATTCCGTGTTTGGGCACTTGACGCCACCCTTGGGGGGGGTAACTTATTTGATCGCCAATACCCTGACTTTCGTTCGATTTGAAGGAGGCACGCACCATGGCGCAGCGAGCAGCCGTTCTCATTTCGATGGCAGCCTTTTCACTCGTCGCATCGATTGTATCGGCATCGGAAGGCGTGCTCTCACCGGCCACGCAACAATTCCTGATCGACAAGCCAGGAACGCGAGCCATCATTTCACAGGATCGACTCACCGGCCTTTGCGGCGTCACTTTTGCCAGCGACGACGATTCGGAGACCACGACCTTACAATTCGCGGAAGCCTTCCTGGCGGCCAACCAGGATGCTTTTGGCGTCGAAGGTGTCGAACTGGTACACATCGACGACCGCGAGATCAGCAAAGGCAAGTTCAGGGTCTTTGCCTATGGCCAGGAGATCGAGAATCTTCCCGTCCACGGAGCGGTTGTGAAGTTCACCGTGCTGCTCGGCGAAACCGAAAAGATCGGCTGCGTGTGTTTCGTCTTGAAGCCGCACCCGCCGGCGGCCCTTCCGGAAGACGTCATTTCAGCTGCCGAGGCGGTCGAGGTCGTAGAGAATTCGCAGGAATACGGCCACCTGACCACGTTTACCACGCCCGAGAAGGTCGTCTTCGAGGACGACCAGAAGATACTGCATCGCGCCTGGCACTTCCAGGGCGACGACGGCGAGGAATATTGGCGATTCTTCGTCGATACCAACAGCGAGGCCATCGTGTCGGCGGAGGACGCCGCGGACCACGCGGATGTGACCGTTTCCGGGCGCGTCACCGGTTGGGGCACGCCGGGCACCAAGGCCGATCAGGCCGATCCGGAAGACCCGGAAACCTGCCCGGTGGAATTCTCCCTTGAGTCGATCGAGATGAGGCTGATCAGCCATGCGAGCCCCCCCACGACCCGCTACACGTTCACGTCTTCAGAAGGCCTCTACGAGTTCCAAGACGTTTCGGACGAGCATGACGTGACTGTGGAGCCGGTGCTTGCCCAAATTGGAGGCAGTGTGTACTTCATCAACGACTGGGTGCGGGTCAGGAATACAGGGCAGAGCGGCCCACTGGTTCCCACGTCAGACCCCATGCCATTTGACCCAACCGATCCAGAAGTGGATTTGGAGCAGATCGATTTCGTATTTGGAAGTGATTGCAGCGACCTGGGCGGATTCTATGAACGCGACCAAGTCAACGCGTACACGACCGTGACCAAGACACATCACTGGTTCAAGAACTTGACGAACGACGAGCGAATTGATCAACGAGTCCTTGTATCTGTTAATTTCCGCGTATGTCCAACAGGTCTTTTTGTTAACGGCGAGATTAGGGTAGGTTATCCCGATGAGACCAATGAATGCCGAAGCGGCGCGTTCTCGACACTGATTTCCCACGAGTATGGCCACTTTATCCAACACAGATTAATGGTCGGGAGCAACGTTGGCGCTAACAGCGCATTTACCGAGGGGACCGCCGACGTGATCGCGGCGTTCCTGTGGGATACCCCGTGCATGTTTGAGGACCATCTGCTTAACGAACCCTGCATTCGGGATCTCGATGGATCTAATCTGATTCTCGGTGTGGACTGCCAGCCGGGACAGACCGGGCACTACTGCGGACAAGTCATCGGCGGAGCCTTCTGGCACATGCGCGAGAATCTGATCTCCAGCCTCGGCGAATCGACCGGGAAGCAGACCGCCGACCAGATCTTCGCCGATTACATGGAGACGGCGTGCGGGCAATTCGACTACGGTATCCTGACCGAGGTGCTTTGCGTGGATGATGACGACGCCGACATCAGCAATGGAACGCCGCACGACAGCGAAATCGTCTCGGCCTTCGCACTGCACGGCTTCACCGACCCGCGCTGTCCGGACGAGAGCGTCGAAGACGTGATCGTCGCCTGGGTCGGCCCGCTTAGCCCGCCCCAGGAGGGCACCGACTACAACATCTTCATGGTTCTCGAGGACGGCGAGTGCCTGCCCCATGTCGTCCTGAGAACGGGATACGACGAAGTGAGTGAGATCGACGTTCTAGAGTGGCACGTCGGACGATCGGACGGCGAAGGAGCGCCCCTTCCGCTCGGCTCCGTGACGGCGAACTGGATTAACGCACCCGAAGCCGCTGGCCTGACGGTCCGAGCCGGGTTGCCTGCCAGCGACATCCATGTTCAAGACGTCAACATCGTCCTTATCTCCCGGCCTGGGGGCGTGGCCTCGAAGTATTCCAGCGTGGTCTTGGAGCCAGAAGGCTCCCTCAAGGTGCGAGCCAAGGCCGAATCGGCGAGCGATACAACCGGCGGGCGGATCAGCGGCAACGTGCCCGGCGACCTGGGGGCTGTCGAGGCCCAGGCCATCGGCACTTCCGCCACCGATCCCGGACAGCTTTATGTCGGCCGTCTCGCCGATCGCCTCCTCCTCCAGGCATTTCCCGCCACGGCCACCCTGACGGTGGGCAGCCCGCCCGAACCCTGGGAGACCGCCTCCGATCCATCTACCGGTACCATCGAAATCAAAGGCGATCTGAGCGGCACGCTTCGGCTGCTCCACCGCATGGAGGGTCACATTCTCGTGGATGGCGACATCGACGGAACCCTCCGCATCGAGGAAGACATGTCGGGCGACATCCTGGCCGACGCCGACGCCGACGAATCCGGCGACGTCGTGGCGGTCACCGCCATCGGTACGTTCGAAGGCAACGTTTGCGGGGACAATCTCACTACCTGGGAAACGGGCAACGCCATCCCCGCCGGCCTCGACATGGCCTTCGGCCCCGCGGCTACGATCTGCGGACAGACTGTGTGCGAAACGACGGTCAGCGCCCCGGAGGAGGAACCCAGCCCGCTGGCCAAGAACCGTTTCATCACCTTTGAGCCGCCCTCGGACCTGACGGCGTCGTCAGCGATCCGCGTTCGCCTCAATACCCTCGAAAGGCCCCGGCCCGACAACCCACCAAGCAGCCCCGCACAGGACTTTTCCGACTTCGAGCGGGATGTGCGTTGGTTGGGGCCGCTGGTCACTTACGACGAGCCGGTCGGATCCACCACCTTTAAGGCCTCGGCCCTTCAATGCCAGCCCTATTTTACGGATTGGAGCGAAACCGGCGTTATCCAGGTGTTTGGCGAAGAGATAGTGCCCAGCTCGCAATACGAAGTCCGCATGGTTCGCGAGGGCGACCAGTGCGTATCGGAGGCGCTTCTCGTTACCACCGCCCGCTGGGCCGATGTGGCTTCGCCTTTCCAGGATCCACAGGCCCAATCCGCCAGCCAGCCCAGCGTACTGGATATTTCGGCCCTGGTGGACACGATTAAAGGCACCGGCGGGGCCATCGCCAAGGTCCGTGGGCGGATTTTCGGCGACGCCGCCCATCCGGCCGTGGATGTGACCGCCGCGGACGTGACCATGGTCGTTGATGCACTTAAGGGCGTGGCGTTTCCGTTTGCCGGCCCGCAGGAGTGCCCGTAATCGTTCTGTGGCGATGGACCCAGGCCGCTGCCAGAACCAGGGACAAGAACCCCAGCAGGATCACAAAATGCGACGTAGCCGGGATTTGTATTGCCAGCGTGTACGCGACGGTGTTCGCCTCCGGGTCCAACCCCGCAAAGGTGAAGGTGGTCGTTTCGCCGACAGTCAAAGGGCGGTCCAGGACGATCTCCATCTGATTCGGCCCGTGGCCGTCGTTTCGACGCGTCTTGGTCACCACCGGCATGTCGCCGCCGGAGACGGTGACGGCGATGTCGTCGATATGAACGAACGCCGGTTGATCGAACGTGATTGTAAACCGATCGATTCCGGCGTAAGTTTCCGGATGAAGGAATCCGCCGGGCGGAGTCGCCGAAAGGATCGTTTCGCCGGTGGTCATGCGACCAAAGCGAATGTAATCCCACTTGTTCCATTTTTTCCCGAACTGGCAGGCGCCAAGCCCGCTGAATTGAAGGTACGGGTTCTGGGCCGGAGACGCTCCCTGTCCGACACCGGTAAGGAAAATGTCCCCATCAAGCGCGAAGGAAAAACTCAAGCCGTCCAGCGTCTCAAAGCGGAGCGTATAGAATTGTTCAAGCTGCAATTCCATAACAGAGCTACCCCCGTCGGCGGATACCACGGCATCGCCGTGAAGGTGGGTCGTCGTGCTAATGCGCCAAAAGCGAACATGAGTACTCCCATTACATCCCGATTGTGTGTTTGGAATCGGCGAGCTGGAAGCGAATCGCCACTCGACCCAGAAGGGCGGTTCGGGCGACGGCGTCGGCGACTGCGCGATCCAGTAATGGTAGTTGA
>JBGTDB010000384.1:0-3922 GCA_041748515.1 Phycisphaerae bacterium | reverse complement strand
CCGATCTGGTCGACGCCGGCGAGGGCGTGCGAAACGAGCTCGCGGCCCAGGCCGGACGATTCGACGCCCCTACGTATGTTTATATGATTGCTTTACTTGAGGAACTGCGTCGCAACGTGAAATTCAGCGGTGCGGCCAGGGCCCTGTCCGACGCGGCCGTGGTCCGGCTAGCCATGAGTTCGCAGTTCACCGAACTTGCACCCCTGCTGGAGAAGCTCGCCGCGGGGGCGGATAATTCCGGAAAACGAGCCGCGTCAGAATCGCAGTCTCATCCGGCCGCAGCCGACGCCGCTCCAAAAAAAAAAGCCGTTGAACCATCGAAGCCAGTTCCAGAATTAACCGACGGCCCTGTTGTGCAGGCAAGAAGTCAAACCACGAGCGTAGTCCCGGAGCCGGTCGCGGTCTCCGTGGCACCCAGGAATTCGCCCGCCGAGTTGCAGCGAGCGGCCGTCAATCCGTTTGTTCAGAAGGTGAAGGAAGCGTTTGGCGGCACTTTGATTGCGGTTCGTGCCGTCCTTCCGGTGGTCGCCGCGGGGCTCGATTCGGAGGGCGAGCCGGAGGCGGACTCAACCAACAACGAACCTCCAAGAGAGTGAGACCATGTTCGGAAGCCTCGGAAACATCAAGGACCTTCTCAAGACCGCCAAGGACTTTCAGGGCAACTTCGCCCGTTTGCAGGAAGAAATGGCGAACAGGCGGTACGAAGGCGTCGCCGGCGGCGAGATGGTCCGGGCGGTGATGGATGGCCGCGGGCAACTCGTTGAAATCAAAATCGACCCCAAGGCCGTTGCCGACATCGAGCTTCTCGAAGACCTGGTCAAAGCCGCGGTCGGCGCGGCGACAACCAAGTCACAGGAAGCCATGAAAGAGGAAATGGCCGCGCTCACCGGCGGAATCGACATGGGCGGCATCGGAAAGTTGTTCGGCGGCTAACTGGTCCGCACCAGAATGCGGGGCCGAACCGAGCCGAGCCGCGACCGTCAGAAAACTGGAAATGCCATGCCGCTGACGCGAGTTTTCTCTCGCATCACCGCCTGTAGAACAAAGCAAGTGTCCTGATTCATCCATGAGCAACGAACCCATTGAATCACTCGGCCGGCTAAAGGAGCAGTTCCGAAAGCTGCCCGGCATCGGGGCCCGCAGCGCCGAGCGGCTGGCGTTCCATGTTTTGCGCGAGCCGCGCGAATTCGCCGCCGCGCTGGCCGAAGCCATCCTCGATGTGAAGGACAAGGTACGGCATTGCGGAACGTGCTTTAATCTGACCGAAACCGATCCGTGCCGCATCTGTGCCGATCAGAATCGCGACCACGGCGAAGTGTGGGTCGTCGAACAGCCCAAGGATTTGATCGCCCTGGAATCCACCGGGCTGGTGCGCGGCGTCTATCACGTGCTGCTTGGACACATTGCCCCGCTGGAGGGTATCGAGCCGGAACACCTCACCATCGACGCCCTTGTGCGACGCGTTCGCGACGGGAAAATCCGCGAGATCGTGCTGGCCCTGAATCCGACGCTGGAAGGCGACGGCACGATCCTGCATATCCAGAGCCGCCTCGCCGAAACGGGCGTCCGCCTCAGCCGCCCCGCAAGAGGTCTGGCGGTCGGCTCTCAGCTCGAATACGCCACTGTGGGCATGTTGGAATCAGCCATCCGCGGCCGTACGGCTCTGTAATCAGACTACATGCGACAGGCGATAACCGACGGCATCCTGTTGCTTCAACATCCCTGATGTTCGAGATTCGGAATCTATCGAAAGTCCGAGAGTCCGCGCGGGCTGAAGCCACGCGGCTCGCTGGGGTCGCGGTTCTGAACTTCGTGGCTTCGTCACTTCGTCGCTTCCTTCTCACTTCGTCCACTGGTCCAGCCAGCCGATAACCGTTTCGTGCCAGAGGATGCTGTTGGCGGGCTTGAGCACCCAGTGATTCTCATCGGGGAAGTAAAGGAACTTGCTGGGAATGCCGCGGCGCTGTAGGGCCGTAAACGTGGCGATGCCCTGGGTATCCACCACGCGATAATCCAGCGCCCCGTGAATCACCAGCATCGGCGTTTTCCATTTGCCCACGTGGTTGATGGGGTTGTGCTTTTCATAGCCCTCGGGATTGTCCCACGGAGTGCCCATCTGATCCCATTCGGGAAACCAGAGTTCCTCCGTGTCAAAATAAGCCATGCGCTCGCAGAGGTTGCCGTCGTGGTTGACCAGGCAGCGAAACCGATCCGGCCAGTTGCCCGCGATCCAGTTGATCATGTATCCGCCGAACGAAGCCCCCAGCGCCGCCACCCGGTCGCCGTTCATCCACGGGTATTGCTCCAGCGCGGCCGCGAGGCCTTTCTGGAGATCCTCGAGCGGCTTGCCGCCCCAATCGCCGCGGATCGAATCGGTGAAGTTCTGCCCGTAGCCGGTCGAGCCGTGAAAATCGACCATGACGGCCGCGTAACCCGCGCCGGCATACGCCTGCGGATTCCAACGATAGTGAAAATGATTCCCGAACGACCCCTGCGGCCCGCCGTGGATCAAAAACGCCACCGGATATTTCTTGCCCGGGTCAAAATCGACGGGCTTGACCACGTAGCCGTACACAATCTCGTCGTTCCATCCGGGGAAAGTGAATTGCTCGAAGTCGCCCATCCGGGCCTTGGCCAGCTTCGGCCCGTTAATGTTGGTGATTTGCTTCAGGCCTCCGCCGTTTTGTCGAATCGCGTAGAGCTCGACCGGCGATTTCAGGTGATCGACTCCGACGATAATCTCGCCGCCCGCCGCGGAAACAGAGGCCACCGTGCCTTCCTGTACCAGTGTTTGACTTGGTAGCCCTTCGACGTCATGACGCTCGAACGCCGTGCTGACTTCGACGCCGAACAGGGGCCGCTGCCCCCTGAAGTCCCCGGTGGTGTAAATCGTCGAACTATCGGACGACCAGGTGATCGAGCCAGGCGAGTGATACGAAGAAATCGCCCGCGTGGGCCCGTCGGGCCATTGCTTGAGATGCACGCGAAAGGCGTCGGCTTCATACCCCGGCCGCCGCATGGCAAGATACGCCAGCGTCTTTCCATCCGGCGAGAAAACGGGGTGCGCATCCCACGCCTTGTTCGCCTCGGTCAGGTTTCTTGGATTGGCCGATCCATCGATGGGAACGACGTACAGGTCGAAGTTGGTCGACCAGGCTTCCTCCCGGCCGGCAACCCGCGCGCCAAAAACAATCGACCGGCTGTCGGGAGAAAAAGTGTAGTCTTCCGGTCCGCCGAACGGCTTGGCCGGACAGTCGGCATCCATCCCCTTCATCACGTCGACAGGCTCGCCGCCGCCGTCAATCGGCAGGACGAACACGTGCGACCGCCGCCCATCCTTCCAGGTGTCCCAATGACGGATAAACAGGCGGTCGTACACCCGGCCGGTGGCCTTGTTCGCGGCGATTTCGTCCAGCCTCTTTTTCGTTTCCGCAGGCGAGGCGTCGGGGAAAACACTAATGCCGACGGCCATGGACTTTCCATCCGGCGAAAGAACCAGGGCCTCAATGTCCAGCGGCAGTTGGGTTACCTGTTGCGCCTCGCCGCCGTTGGGATTGATCTTCCAAACCTGCGACGAACCGGACCGCGAAGTCAGAAAATAGATGACCGATCCATCGGCCGACCAGCGCGGATTGCTGTCACCGGCCGGGTCGGACGTGAGCCGCCGCGGCTCGGTCGAGCCGTCCGTATCCACCAGCCACAGATCCGTTCGGCCACGATTGGCCTCCAGATCGGTCCGGCGGAGCACAAAGACCGCGCGCTTGCCGTCCGGTGAAACCTGCGGATCTCCGATCCGGTCCATCGCCACCATGTGGTGGACTGAAAACGAATGTGTTTCGTCGGCCCGCAAGCCCGCGCCGCCTAAGGCAATCAATCCGGCCAACAACGCAAAGACCATGTTCTCACTCTTGAAGATTCGTCG
>JBGTDB010000383.1:0-2382 GCA_041748515.1 Phycisphaerae bacterium | reverse complement strand
GAGACCGCCGACCAGGAAGGGAAACGCTATCGCACGCGTTTCCTGCCTGACAACATTTACGACGCCATCCGCCTGTTCAAGGCCAGCCGAATCGCCGTGGATATTCTAGGGGAAGAGGCGCACGGCAAATTCGTCGAGCTCAAGCAGCGCGCCGCCGACCGCTGCCCAAAGGATCTGGGCACGCAGGTGAAGGAGGGCGAGGTCATTTTCCATCACGACGTGACCAATCAACTGCTGTGGAGCAAGTTCTGACGCAGCCGTGATCGACCGCAACCAAATGGCGGGCGTTTGACGCACCTTGCGAGTCCTTTACACCAACGCGATTCGATTTCCCCGCGCGACGATCGTCGTGGCGATGTTAATTACCCTGGCCGTTGCCCCGGGGATGCTCCGGCTGCGACTGCGGACCGACGGACACGCCCTGGTCCCCGCCGAGGCCCCGGCGGTGAGGCTGGATGAGGCCATCCGGGCCGAGTTCGGACTCGACGATCCGGTCGTCGTCGTCATCCACTCCAACCACACAGACGGGATTTTCAACGTCCACACCCTCGAACTTGTTGATCAGCTTACCCGGTCATTCGGAAAGATTGAGGGTATTCGCCCGGCGCGGGTATTGAGTTTGGCGACCGAGGCAAGCGATCGCGTCTGGCCGGGCACGCTCCGCTTTCGCCGAATGCTGGAGCCTCCGCCAAAGTCGCCGGAGGATCTCGCCCGCCTCCGTCGCGATCTTCGCGAAATCGGGCTGTATAACGGAACTTTTGTGTCCTCGGATGGGGCCTCGGCCGCCATTCTGGTCGGCGTGCCCTCCGGCCGCGACCGGCTTGATCTGCTGAAGAGTATCCAAATCGTCGTTGACGGTCTGGGATCGGTACCCGAACGGATTGACATCATCGGAGCGCCGGTCGCGGAGGCCTTGCTAGGCACGCATATTCTCGAAGACCTTGGGGTTCCCGCGGGCTGGCTTGGGTTTGAGACCTTCGAGGAAGGGCGAGCGGTTCATGACGCCTCCGGAATCGACGATTCGTCATCCGTTCATGTCAATTCGCTCGATGCGCTGCGGAACTGGATTTCGCGGAACATCGGACTCGTGCCGCTGGCCATCGCTGTCATGGCCGTCGTTTTCTTCATCTGCTTTCGAAGCCTGATCGCGACGGTCCTGCCGCTGATGGAAGTGGGGGCGGCACTGGTGTTTGTCTTTGGCTTGATGGGTTGGCTGGATATTCCGATCTACCTGACCACGGCCATCCTGCCGATCATCATCACTGCCACGGGCATCACCGACGAAATTCACGTCTTCACCCGCTATCGACAAATGCTGAGGGCCGAGCCGGGCGGCGATCACGCCGCGATCGTCATGAAGACGATGGACGAACTGGCCCGGCCGATCATGCTCACCTCGGTAACAACGAGCCTGGCGTTTCTATCCTTCGCGCTATCCACGATCGGACCCGTGCGGGCTTTCGGCATCTTCACCGGCGTCGGCAGCATCTTCTGCATGTTGTGGTCGCTGACGGTGATCCCGGCGTGTTTCGTGCTGCTTTCGCCTCGAAGGTTCCTGTCGGACAGACACCGCGGAACAGGCGGTTGGGGACCATTGTGGCGGCTTTTCCACGCGGTCGGGCGGACGGTCTGCGTCCTTCGCATTCCGCTGCTGTTGTTGGCCGCGGGGGTGGTGGCGATTGCCCCAATGGGTGTGAAGCGCGTCGTGGTGCAGGACAGTTGGATTGACGGGTTCGCGCCCGGCAGCCGGTTCTATCAGGCCACGCAGCATTTTAACGACGAGTTCCACGGCATGCACGTTTTGATGCTCGTGGTGGACGGCGGCCGCGAGAAGGTCGTCAATGGCGAACTAAGTGCGTCGGACGTGGACGCGCGGACGGTTCGTCTTCCCGCGGCGCAGGTTGAGAAACTGGGTCCGCTGGATGGATGGCGCATCCTGCTCGAAAGGACAACGCCGCCCAATCTATCCGGAGACCTCCGCGCACCGACGCATTCCATGCACATGGCCTGGACGTACTGGGTCGAAGGCTCGGAGCTTGAAGGGGACCGCGTAACACTAAGCCTGGCCGCCGGTCGTCCCTCGCCGCTGCACGTTCTGCGGCTTCAGCCGGAAGAGACGGTGCGTTTCGAGCTATCGCCTGTACCCTTCATGCGTTCGGACGTCCTTCAGCGGGTCGCCGGGCTGGAGCGTTTCGTCGCGGGCCGCCGGGCCGACGCGGTGGGTGGCGTGCTCGGGCCGACGGACTATGTGCGGACGGTTCACTTCATGATTCACGGGCGGCGCGACGGGATGCGGCGCATTCCAAACGACAGCGCCCAGATCGAGCGGGTCTGGCGTGAGTACGGCAACATCCGCGGCAAGGAGCGCGTCAGCCAACTTGT
>JBGTDB010000382.1:0-6042 GCA_041748515.1 Phycisphaerae bacterium | reverse complement strand
ACGCCATTTACAATCTGGGCAACAATCAGGACGAAGAGTCGCTGGGACTGCGCGGCAGATTGCGAGCCGCTACCTGGCCCGACGGACGGCCGGTTTTCAACGTCGCCGTTGCACTTTCCATCATGGTATTCTTTGCATTGTGCTGCCAGTGCGGAGCAACTCTGGCAACAATCAAGCGCGAGACCAGATCGTGGCGTTGGCCAATTATTACCTTTGCTTACATGACCGCCCTCGCTTACGTTGCTGCACTGGTCGTGTATCAGGTGGCGATCCGCATCACGTAGGACGGGAGCCAAGGCTGGACCGCACCGGCATACATCCCGTATCGTCAAAGGGAATTAGAAGCCATTCGTCAGAACCGGCGAGGAGCGGGACGCAGTCGAGAGAGTATCAAACAATCTCGGTTGTGGTTCGGATAAGCGGATTATCATGGGAATTCAGGACTTCATAGCCATTGCCATTGCCGCTGTGGCGGCCGGTTATGCCTTTCGGGCTATTTGGCGCAACATGAACGATGGCGGTTGCACCTCAGGCAGGTGCGGCCAGGGTTCCATCGACGACCGTCGGCTCACTGGTGAGCCCGCCGGAACCCATTCAAAGAGCCAGGACACATCGCCTAACGGCGTCATTCGACGACCTATGGTAACGCTCGATCAGGTCGGCCTTCCAAATCGCGACAACAGCTCCACAGATGTGCAAAGCCCGGTTCAAAGTTAATAGGCAAGCCGAAGCCGCTCTGGAAGAAGTGTTGTTCGTAAGGCCTATTTTCAGGTAGTTCCAGCTTTGTCTCGTCCCGCTGGCCGAATGGGAACCTCTGAGTTACGATGACGCACGCCGACGAAGTGTGCGATTCAAGGAGCAACCCATGAATGACGGGCGATTTATCGCAGATCGCGTTCGCACCATTACTCCGTCCGGAATTCGGCGAATTTTTGATCTGGGGGCGAAGCTCAAGGATCCGATCGACTTGTCCATCGGCCAGCCGGATTTTCCGGTTCCGGAGAATATCCGCGCGGCCATGTGCGAAGCCATCAAAAGCGGGAAAACCAGCTATACGCCGACGCGCGGGCTTCCCGCATTGCGCGAGCGAATCGGGCGATACTTGCGGGCCGAGTACGGCTGGGAGGCGGAGAACATCGTTACATCCGGCGTTTCTGGCGGTTTGATGCTGGCCATGATGGCGTGCCTGAATCCCGGCGACGAAGTGCTCATCGGCGACCCCTATTTCGTTTCGTACAAAACGCTTGTGCGGCTGGCGGAGGGCGTCCCGGTTCCGGTGGAAATGTATGACGATTTCCAGCTTCACCCGGAGCGGATCGAGGCGGCGATCACCGATCGAACCAAAGCGATCATTATCTGCTCGCCGGGAAATCCGACCGGGGTTTTGTTTCCTTCGAAGGACATTCAGGCTGTTTGCGAAATCGCCCGGCGACACAATCTGTTGATCATAAGCGATGAAATCTATCATACGCTTGTCTACGATGGCCCGGCCGAGACGCCGGTTCGATTCGCGCCGGAGCGGACGGTCCTGCTTCGCGGCTTTGGAAAGTCCCATGCCCTGACAGGGTTGCGCCTGGGCTTCGCCGCGGGGCCGCCGGAAGTAATCGACGAAATGGCCAAGCTGCAGCAGTTCACGTTCGTCTGCGCTCCTCATCCGGGGCAATACGGAGCGCTCGCGGCCATGGACACGGACATGTCGGCCGAGGTTGCGACTTATCGAGCCAAGCGGGATCTGGTTTGCGATAGGCTGGCGGGAGTCGTTGAATTTACGAGGCCAGGCGGCGGGTTTTACGTCTTCGCCCAAGCCCCCAAGAAGTACGGGTCGGGCACTGCGTTCGTCGAAGCGGCCATCGCAAGAAATCTCTTAATCATTCCCGGCGAATCTTTCAGCGAGCGGGACACGCATTTTCGCATCAGCTATGCCGCGTCCAACGAGAAGCTCGAACGCGGCTGCGAGATAATTCGATCTCTGGCGGCAGGTTAGTACCGCCGACCCAAGTACCGGGCATCATTGCTCGAACCGGTCAATCCTCAATCCTGGCGTTCGACCGAAGGGCGCGAATCACGCATCTAAGAGCAATCGAGACGGCGTTTCGAGATCCAACTTGATTCGCCGAAGAAACTCGGCGGCCTCGGGTTCTTCAGCAACCCTGCGGTCGTAGGTCAGCGATATATACATCATCGGCCGTACGACCATGTCACCGCTTCGGGAGACGGGGCGTTCTGTAATCGTATGCAGACCCAGCACGGCGGTTTGGGGCGGATCTACCAGGGGTGTTGAAATGAGCGATTCGAATGGGCCGTTGTCGACGATAGTGAAGGTAGCTCCGCCCAGTTCGTCGACACTTAGTAATTCTTCTTCGGCGCGGGTCAGAGCATCGTGCAGCGCACACACGATCTGTCGGAAGCTCATGGCGTCGGCGTCGCGAAGAACCGGCGTTGCCTGGCTGCGACCGGAGTACATTACCACACCAAGATCGCAGTAATTCCGAAAGACGACGTCGGAGCCGCGAACTTCCGCATTGAGCCTGGGGAGCGCTCGCAACGCGGCCAACGTGGCCGAAACGACCAGAGGAAGCGGACTGAACGCCATTCCAGGAGACTCAGCGGCGCTCTCCCCGAATTGTCGGCTGAATCGCTCAATGCCGGACATGTCGATTTCGGAGTAGCTGGTCACGTAGGCGGCCGCTCGACGGGCCGCGACAAGACGTTCGGTGATTTGCCGGCGGGGCAGCGACATTCGTACCGGGTTCTCGCGACGAGAGTTCCGACGGTCTGCTAGTCCAGTTTGTCGAAATTTGTGAATTTCTCGCTCTGAGAGGCTCGGTTTCTGCTCTGCTTCTCCAACGGACGCGCGATTGGCCGATTCGGTCGGCTTAACTGCCGACGCCAACGCTTTCGTTGCCCCGTCTTCGGTGGATCGACCCTGTCCAACAGAAGTCGGACGACCTTGGCCACGCTCCGTCGGTGGGTCATCGTTATCGATCAATGCAATAACGTCACCGACCCTGACCATTTCTCCCGATTTCTTGACGATTTTTTTAAGAACGCCGCTGGCCGGCGAGGGCAGCTCGATGCTGGCCTTGTCGGTGTCAAGCTCAACAACGGGTTCGAACTCGGCGACGCGATCTCCCTCGCTCTTTTTCCAGGCTCCGACTTGCGCCTCTTCGATCGACTCGCCGGCCTCGGGAATGGTCAGTTCGATGGTCATCAGTCGCTTTCAATCCTTCAAAGGCTCAGAACTTGGTTGAACTTACTTGTATCGCTGGATTCATTCATGCGCCTTCGCGTCGATCGGCGAACGCTCGATCCAGCAAGTGCTCCTGTTCAAGTCTATGACAGGCGAGAGATCCGGTTCCAGGGCTGGCCGATTCCGGCCGGCATACGTCGCGCAGCCGCAGGCCGCCCGGTAATCGATCACCCGACTTCATGCGCAAGTAACGCCAGGCCCCCATGTTTTCCGGCTCCTCCTGTACCCAATAAGCCGTTGCCGCATTGTCAAACCCCTTCAGGGATTCCTTCAGCTCGTTCGCCGGGAATGGATAGAGTTGTTCAACGCGTATGATGGCGATGTCCGTCGATTCAAGTTTCTCGCGCCGTTCGACGAGATCGTAATAGATTTTCCCGCTGCAAAGCAAAACGCGCCGCACCGCGCTGCCGGGGAGCGATGCATCACCGATCACCCTGCGGAACGCGCCATCGGCGAGGTCGTCCAGATTGCTTGCGGCCGCGGGAAGTCGAAGCAATCGCTTGGGCGCCATGACAATCAGGGGTTTTCGCCAGCGTCGCAGAACCTGCCGCCGAAGCACGTGAAAATATTGGGACGGAGTGGTGAGGTTGACAATCTGCATGTTGTCCTTGGCGGCGAGAACGAGAAACCGCTCAAGGCGCGCGCTGGCGTGTTCCGGCCCCTGCCCCTCGAGTCCATGCGGAAGAAGGAGCACAATCCCGCTGAGGCGTTGCCACTTGCTCTCGGCACTGGCGATAAACTGATCGATGACGACCTGGGCGGCGTTAACGAAGTCGCCGAACTGGGCCTCCCAAAGGACGAGCCCCTCAGGCGTGTCCAGACTGTAGCCATACTCAAACCCCAACACGGCGGCCTCGGACAACGGGCTGTTATAAACTCGAACGGGCGCCTGGCCTTCTTCGATGTGCATGAGGGGTTCATAGGTGCTTCCGTCCTCCACGTCGTGCAACACCGCGTGACGCTGACTGAAAGTTCCCCTCGCGGTGTCCTGCCCGGATAGGCGAACGGGAAAGCCCTCGGCGGCCAGTGTCGCGAATGCGAGCGCCTCGGCCGTCGACCAATCCAGAGGGCGCTCGCCCTTGGCCATTTCCGCCCGGCGCTCCAACAGCTTCTTAAGCCGGGGATGAAGGTTGAAGGACGCCGGAATGGTGGACAATGCCTCCAGTATTGCGATGAGTCGACTACTGGGAACAGTCGTATCCGAATCTGGCACTTCCGAATCGGGCCCGCCGCGATAGCCCTCCCAGATTCCCCTGGCCGTGGGTCTGGGGGCGTACTCTTCACTCCGGGCGACGGAAAGTTCCCGCTCGAGATCCTCTCGGCATCGAGTTTCGATCGAAGACGCCTGATCCGCGGTCATGCCACCGAGCTTGAGTACATTTTCAAGGTAGCTGTCGCGAACGGATTGCCGCTTTTCAATGGCTTGATACATAAGCGGCTGAGTAAAGGCGGGCTCGTCGCCTTCGTTGTGACCCCAACGGCGATAGCCGTACATATCTATGACGGCATCACGCCGAAACTGCGATCGAAAGTCCATGGCGAGCGTGATGGTCTGGGCGACGGCCCCTGGATCTTCCCCGTTGACGTGAAATATCGGGATTTGCAGCATTTTGGCCACGCCGGTGGCGTACAGGCTCGACCGTCCTTCCTTGGGGGAAGTCGTAAAACCGAGCTGGTTGTTCACAATGACATGAATGGTGCCGCCTGTGCGATACGCTTTGATTTCGCTGAGATTGAGCGATTCCTGCACGATGCCCTCACCGGGAAACGACGCATCACCGTGAATCAAAATGGCTGTCGCTCGACGCCGCTCAGCGTCGTTCCAGCGATCTTGCTTGGCCCGGACGCGCCCCAGTGCGACCGGATTCACGAACTCCAGGTGACTGGGGTTGAAACACAACGACAGGTGAACAGGCCGGCCGCAAGAGGTGATCCGGTCGCTGCTGTGACCGAGATGATATTTGATGTCTCCGCCGCCGAAATATCGCTCGGGATCAACATCCTCAAACTCACGAAACACGTCCTGCATACGTTTGTTCAAAACATTGACGAGAACGTTGAGCCGTCCGCGATGAGCCATGCCCATGACAATCTCATCGACGCCATGCTCGGCGGCTTTTTCTATGGCAATGTCCAACAGTGGGATGAGGCTTTCGCAGCCCTCCAGCGAAAAGCTTTTCGCTCCCACGTATTTTTTCCGAACGAATTCTTCAAAGATCACGGCACGGGTCAAGAGAGTCAGGACACGCACCTGTTCATCCACATCAAGATGGATGTGATTCTGCGAACTCTCCATGCGGTCCTGGAGCCAATGGCGAATCGAAAGGTCGTCGATGTGCATGAATTGCACGCCGATCGCGCGGCAATACGTGTTCCTCATGCACTCAACAATATTCCGGGCGATTCGTACGCCGCCGCCGACCGTTCGCGCCGATACCGGCCGGGCCAGGTCGGCGTCGGTGAGGCCGTAATGCCCCGGATCCAGCTCCGGCTGTGGCTCGCGCGGTGACCCAAGAGGATCGAGCCGGGCGATCATGTGGCCGCGAACGCGGTACGCTCGAACCAATTGGTCGATCCGATCCTGGAGAGATGCGATTCGGAACTCGTATTCGCCCAGCGTTGCGCCGCCGCGATCCTCTACGCCGCGGCTCGTTTCGTCCTTTTTGTAGGGCTCCGCGACGGAATAGTCATGCGGCCCGCCACCAGAAACGTCTTCCACGGCGGAGAAGTAGTGTCGCCAATCGGAAGGCACGGCGTTGGCGTCGCGCAAGTACTTTGCGTGCATGGACTCT
>JBGTDB010000381.1:0-6424 GCA_041748515.1 Phycisphaerae bacterium | reverse complement strand
CGAGCCGATGGACGTCGAAGCCGACTTCCCCGATCAATAGCCGTCGGGGGGACATGCTGCGGTACCGAATTCTGTCCATCCGCCGGCAAAGCCGGATTTAAGCGGGCTGCGCCCGCACCCCGAATTCCAATGACTCAGAGCATTTTCGAACGGCTCGGTCCGTGGCCCGCAGTTGCCGTTTCGGTCCTGGCCGTGTCATGTGCGGCTCCACCGCCTGCTGTTCGGCTTTGGGCACATCATCCTTCGTCCGGTTCCTATTCCGAGTCCGGTGGTCCTCCATGGCAACAATCCGCAACTGAACCGGTATCACCGGCGTCCGGCGGACTAAGGGTAATCCTCGCCGCCGCGGGCAATGAAACCGTGGCCTTTCAGTTTGCCCTCAGACCGACAGCGTCTTCGATCCTCGCGCCTTCCCTGAGAATTGCGCCCTTTCGGTCCTCAGGCGCGACGCTTTCGCTGCCGACCGAGTTTTTCCGGATGGCCGCGGTTTCAGCAGGCCCCCTGCCCGGGTGGCACATTCGCTCATTGCACCCAACGATGCGACGGCCGCAACCGCTGGACGCACTTATTCCCATCGACGCGCCCATTGGCGGAATACCGCCGGAAATCGGCTCGGATGAAACGCTGCACATCTGGGTTGACGTGACCGTTCCGAAAGGGACGGCGGCCGGCGTCTATACCTCAAGTGTCGAACTTCTCTCGGGCACCGTGGTAGCAAGCGCAATTGACATCGAACTGACCATTCGGCCCTTCGTTCTCCCCGACGACGAGGCCATTCCCGCCATCGCATCCGTGGATCATCGCGCATTGGTGCAGGCATCTGCCGCTTTTTTGGACGATTCATCGATCAATCCCGACCACTGGCAGGACCACCCGCGAGCAGCGCAGATCAGCGCCATGATCCACGACAACACGAGGCTGCTTCGGGCACATCGCCTGTCGCCGATATTTCCCAGCGCCGCCCCCCGGGTGCGCTTGTTACCCGGCGGCGACGTGGCTGTCGATTGGCAGGGCTTTGAAACGATCGTGGCCCCGGCTATGGACGGCTCGCTATTTCGAGATCGGTCCCCCCTTCCGTTGCTCGAAATCCCGATTCCCGCCTCCCTACTCCCGCAGGCACGATCGGCGTCCGCCGGTCGGATGGACGATCTGCTTCGGCGATATCTCACCCGATCCGCCATCCATTTGAAGGAGCGAGGTTGGTTCGCCCGGAGCTTCGTGCGATGTCCATCGGGAACCGACTACAGCGCTTCCGGAATCGAGACAGCCCTTGAATTCGGCGAAATCGCAAAGGCCGCCGCATCGGGCGAGCTTCGAGTGGCCACGCGGCTTGTCCCTCAGGACATGCGGCCCTTCGGCTGGACAAACTTCGCTCATGCGGACCTCTCGGATTCCATTCAAATCTGGGCGCCTCCCGCGCAGTTCTACGACCAGGCAACCATGAACAAAGAAACAGACCTCGGTCGGCAGGCATGGTTTACGGTGGATCGCCCACCCTTCAGTGGCTCAACGTCCATCCACGCCCCACCATCGTACACTCGCATCATTAGTTGGCAGGCGGTGGCCGTGCAGGCGAATGCGATTGACCTGGGCACTATCAATAATTGGCCGATCGTGACCGGCTCGCCCGCCGAAAGCCTCACTCCGTCCAAGTGCGCAGCCGTCGATCCCAACGTCCTAATCTATCCGGGTAACGCGTTCGGCCTGGCTCGGCCTATCGCATCCGTTCGACTCAAACAGCTTCGTCGCTCAATGCAGGATGCCGCCTACATTCGATTGCTCAATGAGCACGGACTCGAACACGTGGCCAACGCCGTCGTCGGCGCGATCGCCCCCTATTCGGGAGCGGATGCCTATCGGGCTCATTTCGCCGACGGCCGGAGGCCCGGATGGACAGCCAACGGCGAACTGCTGGACCTGGCGGCGTCGATTATGGCCGATGCATTGGTTTCGCAAATGGCCGCGAGCGCAGACCGCTTTATCTCGGCGTCGCCGGATGCGTCAATCCGGCGCGAAACAAGAAGTACCTTGGAATCGTTCGCCCGCAGCGCCGACTGGCTTCGGTTGATGAACGCAACCAGCACCGTCCGCGTTCAGCCGGACGGCGTTCGTATTCGACGCGGCGGACCCTCGAGCAACCCCTGGTCGGACATTCAGGCCGCCGTTTCCGTCGAGAACATGACTCGGCTGCCTTTGACCGGGCAAATCACCCTTTCAATCCAACCAACCCCGACTGGTCAACCGGCCGATGAAGTACGTTCGGCCCGTTCTCGCCAAACTGGCAGTACACACTTGTCCGGTTCGATTGCTTCGATTTCCGAACTACGCCCCGGGCAACAAGTGGCCGTCACCTTGAACGCCCGTGAAGACTTGCATCGAATCTTCGCCGGTGGATCCCAATGGCGCGCTATTACGTTTTATACCCCGGAGGGCGAAACTCATTCGGCCGAGGTCAAGTTGGCCCTGGCCGTCGCCATGGAACCAACGCATCCGATCACGATCGACGGCGAGCTATCCGACTGGCCATCGACGGCGGAAAACGTCCTTACCGGATTCGAACTGATCTCCCCGTCCAGTCGCACCGTCGGACAATCGACGCGCGGGCCGACTCTGGGAACGACGGCCTTCGTGCTACGAGACCACGAAGCCCTTTACGTCGCCGTACGGAGCCAGACGGACACAACCCGTATAAGACCGGCTTCACCGGTCGGCGAAATATCGCCGACGCGGTCCACGCGAAAGAGTGTGACTTACGACGACCTCGTACCGATGGGCGAAGATCTAGTCGAACTGCTCATCGATCCGCTAAACGGAGGAACCCGCTCCCCCGCTGATCTTTTCCACATTGTGGTCAAGCGGTCGGGAGCCGACTGGGCTGAAAAAGGCATCGGATTCGACCCTCCCTGGAGTGAAAGACACCCCTGGGCGGCCGACGCGGACATCGCCACACGGGATTTTGGAGACCACTGGATCGCCGAGATTCGCATTCCCCTCCGCTCGTTCGGCCCCGGCCCCCACCGAAACGAGGTCTGGGGATTCAACGTCACCCGATTCGACGCGGCCGGGCAGGAATTCAGCACGTGGTCCGGCGCTCTCGGAAACGCCTACGATCCACTCTCGCTTGGAAACCTTTACATGCCATAGCCATCCAAGGCCCGCAAAGGCCTTGGAATCAGAGCGAATCGCGGACTACAATCCTGCGAGATGATCCCGCCCTTGAACCAACCGACCGATCCCGGTGCAATTGTTCGCCGACCAAGCGCACGACTTCGCCAACGCGCGGGTTTTACGCTGATTGAATTGCTGGTCGTCATTTCGATCATTTCGCTGTTGATCTCCATCCTCATGCCTTCACTGAGCCGAGCCCGCGAGCAGGGTCGCGCCGTGCATTGCCTTGCGAGACTCAAGGAATTTGGCAACGCCATTGCGGCCTATGAGAATCTTTCAGGCGGCGTCCTGCCGCCCGCACTCTGGCGTCCGGCGCCGGAAGACAGCCACACACCCGCAGGGCTAGCCACCGCCGTGCCGAGCACAGGCGACACAGCCGCCATCGAATACGGATGGCAGGAGATTCTATTCAAATTCGTCTATCTCGAGGACGTTCGGGTTCCGCAGAGTTATCCGGTGCAGCGCAACATCAACGGACGCCGATGGGAGAAGTACTTCCTTTGCCGGTCGGCCGGCGAGGAGGGAATCAGCAGCGGCCATTATCGCGTGTATCTGCCGTCCTGGAGCGGGGGCACTTTCGGACTTGGACCGGACGGCCGCTGGACCGAGAACACACGGGCAATCCCTGAGAGCCCGGCCGTGCGCGACGCGATTCGCCCGAAGCTCCCACTGATCGGCGACGCCAACGAGCGGTCCGAGCGAGGCGACGGCCTGGGGCTCGACGATTGCAGCTACATCGACGCGGGCGAAGCCAATTACGCCGGCTCCGACGGCCGAAGCGGCAATCGCTTTTCCGACCGTCATTCCGGCGGATCCAACTATCTGTTCCAGGATCTGCACGGAGCCTGGAGTACCAGTCTGCGCGAGGAACTTGCCCGGGACTTCGATCTGAACGGAGTGATCGACGTTACCGTGCGACCATAAACGAAGGAACCGGCCAACATGACTCCCCAACTTGTCATCTGGATCGTTGTTGGAACAGCTCCGGTGGCCATCGGCGCCGCCTGCACACGATTAATGGTACAGACCGAATCGCGGCCGTCGGCCGCGACCGAAGAACCAACGGAGGCGAAAGTGAGCGTCACACCACCCGAAGCCAGAGACCTGGTCGAGACCAAGGGCTATTTCTATCTCGATGTCCGGACGGTCGAAGAGTTCGAAGCCGGTCGGCCGACAGGCGCATGGAACATTCCGCTGGTCAATCGCGGCCCGACGGGGCACCTGGTCCAGAACGACGACTTCTTTATCATTGTGCAGAAGCATTTCAAGAAGGATGACCCGATCGTCGTGGGCTGTCGCACGGGCAATCGATCTGAACTGGCCGCCCGGCTACTCCGTCAATCCGGGCACACGAACGTCTATAACATGGTCGGGGGCTTTGCCGGAACCCGCTCCCCCACCGGCGACGACCTCCCCGGCTGGACCCAGCTCGGTTACCCGACTGAATCCGGCCCCAGCGACCTGACCTACGAACAACTCCGCAAATAGGCCGAGGCCCTGGCTTTTTCGCATTCGATAGTCGCAATTCAGTTGTTCGATCGGGAATCTGATCGAAAACCGATTGCGAAACCACTGAGCCGGCGCGCCTATAATATTCGGGCGAAATCGGACCCTCGTGGAAGCGGCCATTCGGGAATCATGCGGCCAGCATTTGAATGAATGCCCCGCATTCGGTCGAGTCCGGTAACCCGAAAGCCCGCCCGCAAGTACGGGTTAAGGCACGAATATCCCCGTTGATTCGCAGAGCGCCCCTGCCTTTGCTTAACGGGTTGCAACGCATGGTTAAAGAGGCTTACCATAGGTCGGGGTGTCCGCCAAACGAAACTCGCGACCGAGGGTGATCCAGGGCATGTTTGAGGCTGTTCGACACTATTTCAGCGCCAAGCTCCGGTGCCAGGCATTGGCAGTCCAATTGCTTCTGGTGATCGCCATGCTCCCGTCCGGAATGCCCGAGGCGAACGCTCATATCTTCGTTCCCAAGGCGAACCGCGCCGGGGCCTATCCCCCACACGAAGGCGCCGGTTGGATCGGCTCGGCCTGGCTGAACCTGCCGGACTCGGCGGTGGTCACCACGATTACGGCCGAAAAATACATCGAGGGTCGCGAGCCGGACTTTACCTTTCGGACGGATTGGATCGACTTTCCGGCCGGCCCGGTCGCGTCTGTGCTCGACGCCGATCTCTCGACCATCGGCGACTTTCTGGACGACTACATCTACGAAGTCTCCGATCCTTCGAAACTGGACGAGCCGATGAGCCACATGGCCTTGCGCTTCACCGGCTTCGTGAAGGTTCGCATTGAAGACGAAGTTCGCATTCGCATCGCCTATGGGATGCCCATCTGGATCGAGTTCGGAACCTTCGGCTACGACGGCTATAACATCCGGGTCGGCGGCATCATTTCGTACGAACGGCCGGACTCGAACTCCGGCGGACCGTGGTTCAACTGGGGCCCGGCCGTCCAGGCCCAGGGGCTTTTTCCGATCACGGTGACGTACTTCAATCGATACGATCCCGACAACGTCGCGGGCGCGCCCAACGCCGGCATCGAACTGTACAGTTGGCACGGGGAAGGATTCGCCTGGCCCGCGGGGATGAACATGGTCCACGCGGTCCGCGGCCCCGGCACGCTGGCCCCGCCGTCGATCATTTATCAATTCGAGGACGTGGGCGTGGTTCCGCCGGGTGACTTCGACGCCGACGGCGACGTGGATTTCAAGGATTTTCAGTGGTTTCAACCGTGCTTTTTCCCTCCCAACGGCTTTATCATTCTGCCCGACGGATGCGAAACGTTTGACCTGGACGGCGACGGCGACGTGGACCTCGACGATCTCCAGGCGTTTCTTTTGCTGATGACGGGCGATGGCTGACGTGCCCCACGTTGGCGTTGCGCCATTCATCCCCGCGGGCCACCCAATTTAACATGTCACGGAATTGCAAGTGGCCTTTGTCGTTAAGATTCGGGGCATTAATCGCATGTAACTGGGTTTCCAAGCCGTGTAACTGGCTCTGCTTCGTTTCCACGTTTTGTTCGTAAATCCTTTGTTTGCAACAGGTTACGTCATTTGTAACTGGCTCTGTTTGGTACGGGCGCTTTTTCGCACTCTGCGCTCTTCTAACTTCGTTGTGTCCTGGGTCAGCAACCATGCCTGATAACGTGCGCGGCGCGTGGTGATTGGATCTTTGTTGGGCGATCGGCTTGCGAAAAGAGCACACAGGGGGCGCAGAGAAAACGAGTTGAATGAGCGGCCCGGTTC
>JBGTDB010000380.1:0-1979 GCA_041748515.1 Phycisphaerae bacterium | reverse complement strand
CTGTGCCGGATTCTGTGCCGCTTTTTCAGCCCCTCGCGCTCCCTGGATCGCCGCCTCGAAGTGTTCGTCGGTGGTCATCAAATAGTGCCGCATCGCAATTGCAGGCGTATTGCCCAGCCAGCTTGTCACTACTTGCACCGGAAAAGACTCAACGAGTTCAGTTTCCCGACTGGCTCGCAAATTATGAAACAGCCGCGGCCACGGCGTCAGTCCCGCCCTTCGAACGATCTTATTGAAAGTCGTGCGAAGGTTAGTGCTTCTCCATCCGTCCGAACCCATTGCGGCTCGGCGGAACCGTTCATCGACCACGTAATCAACGCCCTCTGCCGCCGCCTCGAAAGCTTCCATCAAGGTCGTTCGCAGCTCCGGGAAAAGTGGAATGACGCGGCTGGCTTTCTCGGCCCCGTGATGCTCCATCTTTGGCGACGGTACGGTGACGCGCCCGGTTTCCCAGTTTATGTCCTGCCATCGCAGAGAGAGAACCTCGCTCGGACATCGGAGCCCGCCGTAGCGGCTCAGAGCGACGATTATCCGCCAGTGGTGATCCGGGCAGGCATCCAAGACGCGGGATATTTCTTCGCGAGTGACGAACCGTTGCCGGTCCTTGACTCCCGCCGCCTTGTATTTCACGTCGTCGAAGGGATTCTCGTTGATTTGTTTCCGACGCCGCATTGCCTGAAATAGAGATCGTGTCACCTTGAGACGCTTATGGATCGTTGTCGCGGCCAGCTTTCTGCCAATGAGCCACTGCTTGAAATCATCGGCCTGCCCTTGCGTAATCCCTCGCGGCTCACGCTCCTCGCCGAAGAAGTCCTTTAGGTCGCGTATGACCTGACCGTAGACAATCCTGGTTGCGGGCTTCACATCCGCTCGACTATCCAAGTAGGCCGTCAGGCAGGGGCCAAGCTTCGTGCTGACGATGTGCGCCCGCGTTTCCACCAATCCGACCCTAGCGAGCCGTTGATGCAGTTTGTCGCCGATTCCGCCCAGCCAGACAGCGGTCTCGCGACGAACCGGCTGGCCGTGAATCGTGGCGGCCGAGAGATCCTCGACATGCCGACATATTTGCTCGGCGTCACGCTCGCTGCACTTGCCCAGGCGAACTGTTTTGCGGCTTCCTTCAGCGGCCACGAAGAGGATTCTCCGATGGCCGTTGGATTCTTTTCCGATACTTGCCATCGTTTACTTGTCCTTCCCCGGCTTCTTCGCCGGCCGGAGTTCAAGCTCCAGCAGTTTGCAGATTTTCTCGACGGTGCTCAGGCACGGGTCGGTTGAACCCGTAAGCGCACCGTGGGCTACCGAGTACGGAAGCTCGGTTGCTTCGGCGACTTTCTTGATCGAAAGCCCGGTCTCGGCAAATGCTCGTCGAATGATCTGTTGCATACTCTTCTTCACGCCTCAATGTTATCGGATAAGGGATATCTCGTCAAGGCCTTGGGTCGCAAGTTCCTTGGGCAAGGGCCTTTGCATCCCGCAGCGCACTTCCTGCCCACGGATCGGGTCAAGCCATAGGAGGCAAAGGAACTTTTGCTCTGCCGCTCCGGCCGAGTCTATCTTTGCTTGGGGGTCGGTCCGCGACTTCATTATTCGCTTTCGTTTGCGCTGATATCTCTCAGGGCCAGGGCTGCGCGTTTCCGCGCCATTTCCAAGAATGCCGCGTCCTGCTTTTCGCGCTCGACTTCCTGATTGAATAAGTCGATGTCGATAACCCGCTCGATTGAATGCTTCACGATTTCTTGCAGCGTTTCCGGCTCCAATGCTTCAAGCTCGAAAACGTCATCGCCATGCCGATCGGTGAATTTTTTATACTGTGACGATCCGGTTTTGGCTTTCATCGACGGCGGCAGTTTTAGCGCTTCAACCTGCTCTGCCGTGAGCGCCGTTTTGATTACGATGAGATCATCTTCGGGAATGTCGAAGTCATCTCGCATTGATCGGGCGAAGCTCTCGGTAATGCTCTCGCCGTCGGGGTCGAAGTC
>JBGTDB010000379.1:0-4929 GCA_041748515.1 Phycisphaerae bacterium | reverse complement strand
CGGGCGTTGCCCGCGTTCCCCCACAACTTGGGAGCATCCCTTAATGTGCTCATTTCATCAATCACCGACGATTCGCGAAAGGTCTCTCCCGCCGGCGCAGCCGGATTAGAGCGGGCGTTGCCCGCCGGCATAGCCGGATTGAACCGGGCGGTGCCCGGCGCGTGTTTTGTGGCCGTGCGTGGTACCGGCGTGGACGGGCACGACTTCATCGATCGGGCGATTGCAGCCGGGGCGTCGGCCATTATCGCCGAACGTGAGATTCCCGCGGCCGATGGCGTGACGATCATCCGAGTCGCCGACTCCCGCGAGGCGATTGCCAAACTCGCCGCGGCGTACTTTGGTTTGCGCGACGAGCGAATTGGGAAGAGCGAGAAGAAACCAAACCCGCTGCGCTTGATTGGCGTCACTGGCACCAATGGAAAGACGACGGTTGCCTGGCTGATTCGCTCAATCCTGCACGCCGCCCGAGAAAAAGCGGCGCTTTTCGGCACGGTTGAATACGACCTCGTAGGCCGAAAGCTGGCCGCACCCCTTACCACACCCGACCCCATCAGCTTGTGCCAACTGTTGTCCGAGGCCCAGGATGCTGGGGCGACATACGCGGTGATGGAAGTTTCATCTCATGCGTTGAATCAGCGGCGGTGCGATGGATTGGCCTTCGCGGCGGGTGTATTTACCAATCTGACGGGCGATCACCTCGACTATCACGGCAGCATGGACGCTTACTTCGCGGCCAAGCGTCGGCTATTCGAATCGCTGAATCCGGATGCTATCGCGGTGGTCAATCTTGACGATCCGCGGGCGGATGAACTGATCCATGCATGCCGCGCAAAGGTCTTGACCTATTCCTTAAACCGCGACGATGCGGACATTCGGGCGCGGGTGGCGAAGATGGACCGATCTGGAACAACGATCGAGTTAACCCTGTCTCCGGCTCTAGGGGCAAGATTCCACGCGCAAGAGGCTGGACGTGCCGCTGCCGGCGAAATTGTGATACGTCTTGGAATGGTTGGAATGCACAACGTTTCAAACGCACTGGCCGCGGCCGGGGCGGCACTGGCGATGGGGGTCGCGTCGGCGGCGGTTATCGCCGGACTGGAGCGGGTTCGTGGCGTGCCCGGTCGGCTCGAGCGCGTGGATCCCGCCGAACACAGCCTGGCCAGAGCCCCGGCATTCATGCCGGGAGGGACCATGTCCCCTGACCCGCCGTTTTCGGTATTTGTTGACTATGCCCACACGGACGACGCCCTAGAAAACGTGTTGCGTGCGCTGCGGCCGATCACGACCGGGCAAATCCTCTGCGTTTTCGGTTGCGGCGGAAATCGCGACCGCGGCAAGCGCCCGCGCATGGCCGCGGTGGTCGAGCGCCTGGCCGATGTCGCCTTCGTGACCAGCGACAATCCACGAAAGGAAAACCCGAACGCCATCATCGACGACATTCTCAGCGGGTTTTCCGATCCGACGTCACCGCGGATTCATGTCGACGTCGATCGGCGCTCGGCCATCGCGGCGGCGATCGCAGCGGCGCAGCCCGGCGACACCGTTCTGATCGCGGGAAAAGGTCACGAGAATTATCAGCTTGTCGGCGACCAGGTTCTCGCCTTCGACGATGCGGCCGTTGCCCGTGAGCAATTAAGCCTTCTGGCAATGTCGAAGGACCGACCAGCGGCCGCGGCACAAGCCTTGGAGGAAGTGGCGTGATTTCGATGTCGCTTCGAGAGGTGGCCCGGGCCATAGGGGTGAAGTTCGTTCTGGCCGGCCATTGGGGCGGGCATGACCCGCTAAAGCCCGGCTTCCCCGGCCCTGATACTGCCGCGGCATCCGTACGGCGCATTTCGACTGATTCACGGGACATCGCCGCGGGTGACCTTTTTTTCGCCTTACGCGGCAAGAACCACGACGGGCATCGATTCATTGGCGAAGTAGCGGCAGGCGGAGCGGTTGCGTGTATCGCCGATGCGGATGGGGCGGCGTTGCTGGGCGGGCAACGCCCGACTCAAACCGGCTCCGCCGGCGGCGGTTTAGCCGCGCCGGTGCTGGTGGTTGATGACACTGTGGCTGCACTGGGACGGCTGGCCGCCCATTACCGGCGTTCGGTCATGCGCGTCGGCACGACGGTCATCGCGGTGACCGGCAGCAACGGAAAGACCACGACCAAAGGTATGATCCACCATGTCCTTCGCCAAACCCTCCAAGGCGTGGCCTCGCCCAAGAGTTTCAATAACCAGATCGGCGTGCCCCTGACAATACTTTCCGTCGGCAGCGAAGATCGATACGTGGTGGCCGAAATCGGGACGAACGCGCCGGGCGAGATTGCGGCTCTCTCTGACATGGTCCAGCCGCACGTCGGCGTCATCACGTCGATCGGCGAGGCCCATCTCGAGGGATTGGGCGGGATACCCGGCGTCGCCGCGGAGAAAGCAGCGATACTCGAGCGCATCCTGCCGAGCGGGCTGGCCGTGGTCAACATCGATCGCCCCGAAATTCTTCCCTATGTTCGGCGCTGTCGAAACGTCCGGGTGGTGACGGTCGGCACGAATCCCGAGGCAAAACTGACGGTCAGCGGCGCGAGATCGTCACTTTGCTCGACACAGTTCGAGCTCGAGGGGCGGCATTGCATCGAGCTTCCCATGCCAGGGGCGCATCACGCGACCAATGCCGCCGCCGCGTTCGCCGTGGCCCGATGGCTGGGGCTGGATTGTTCTGAAATCATCGAGGCTTTTCGCACCTTTGTTCCCGCGGATGGCCGAACCCGACGAATCGAAGCCAACGGAATGACGATCATCGACGACGCGTACAATGCCAATCCGGCCAGCGTGCTTGCGGCCGTCGAAGCACTCTGTGCCGGCACGGCCAGTAAGGGCACGGCCTCACCCGGCGCCCGCCGCGTTTTTGTCTTTGGCGATATGCTCGAACTGGGTGCCGGCGCTGGCAATCTGCACGGCGACGTCGTCCGCGCGATTGTCGAATCGGGCATCGAGGTACTCGTCGGCGTAGGCAGGGCCGTCGGCGCGGCCGCCGCGGAATTAAACGGCCGAGGCATGGAAGTCCACCTTTGCGAGGACACGGACGAGGCGTGTCGGGTCGTTCCCGATGTCGTTCAAGCCGGGGACGCCGTATGGATCAAGGGCTCGCGGGCGATGGCGTTGGATCGGCTGGTCGGAGTGCTGTCCGACGGGGAGGGGCAAAGATCATCTTTGTCCTACGCGAACCCGAACGTCGCCGCAGTTGCGTAGGATTGTCAACCTGAATTTGCAAAGTGCCTGGCAAGGCCCGGTGTCAGCGGGCTTTGTCTGCCGCAAAGTGCCCGGGCAACGCCCGGTTCAATCCGGTTACGCCGGTGGCTTCGGAAAGCGTACAACGTGCTCTATCATTTACTTCACACGCTGCTCGAGGGCCGGCACTACGCATACGAGAACACGCTCTTTCGCGGAGCCATCGCCGCGCTCTTCTGCTTTCTCATCATCCTCTTTCTCGGCCCGAGAGTCGTGAAGCAACTCATCCGCTGGAAAATCGGCGATCGGCCCGAGTTCGACCACGCCTCGCTGAATGAGTTGACCCGCGACAAGGCCAACGTGCCGACCATGGGCGGACTGCTGATTCTCTGTGCGATCGGCTTCTCGGTGCTGTTGCTCGCGGACCTGACCAACTTCTACGTGAAAATGTCATTGGTCTGCCTGCTCTGGCTTGGATCGCTGGGCGCGGTTGACGACTGGCTGAAACTGACCTCGAAACGCTCGGGGACGCCGGATGGGAGCAATCCGAGCCCCCGACCGGCCTCGCGCGACGGGCTGCGAATGCACGAGAAGCTGCTCTTCCAGATCGGCCTCGGCGTGGTTCTGGGCTATTTCATTTACAATCACGGGCAGAACAACTTCGCCGTCCTCAGCCCCCTGGTTGAGTCCGGCGATCTGCCTTCGTTTCGAATTCTGACCGTTCCGTTCTACAAGCCGGGCATTCAGCTTACGGCCGTGGGGTTCATGCTGGTGACCGTGCTGGTAATGACGGGCACGTCCAACGCGGTCAATCTCACCGATGGGATGGACGGCCTGGCCTCGGGTTGCGTGGCCATCTGCTCCCTGGTCTTCGCGATACTTACCTACGTCGTCGGTACCGAGGATCTCGCCGCGAAACTGCTCATGCCCCACATCCCCCGTGCGGACGAACTCGTCATCCTTTGCGGAGCCATCATGGGGTCCTGTCTGGGGTTTCTCTGGTACAACTGCCACCCCGCCCGCGTTTTCATGGGCGACACCGGGTCATTGCCGCTCGGGGGGCTGATTGGCTTTGTGGCCGTGGTCACCCGGCAAGAATTGATGTTGCTGATCGCCGGCGGAGTATTCGTCATGGAAGCGCTTTCGGTCCTCCTTCAAGTCGGCTATTTCAAATGGACCTCCGGGCGCCGGGTGTTCCGATGCGCCCCCATTCACCACCATTTCCACCTGGGCGGCTGGAGCGAGCCTCAGACGGTGGTTCGGTTCTGGCTGCTGGCGGCGATGTTTGCGTTTGCCGCGCTCGCGACAATCAAGCTTCGGTGACGATGAACTAGGTTGAGAGCGCACATGTTCCGAGCTGCGACCGCAAGGGAGCGAACTCGGTAACCGGAGACCCGAATAGTCTCGAACTCTACGGCAGCCCATTGCGAAGGACTTGGCCGCCAGGATTATCAAGGGTTCGACGAAAGGACTCGTTTTGGAAGTTACGCTTCCATTTAATCATCTGACTAATTCCGGTGCGAAAAACACGTCGCCCGCGGCAGATAGGGCAAGTTCGGCCCCGTCGGCGGCACCGGGCGAAGCCCGGCTTAATCCGGCTATGCCGGCGGGCGACGCCCGGTTGAATCCGGCTGTGCCGGCTGTTACACCTGCGGCTCTGATTCTCGTGGTCACAGCGTTGATGACCTTCGGGTTGGTAATGATCGCCTCGGCG
>JBGTDB010000378.1:0-13635 GCA_041748515.1 Phycisphaerae bacterium | reverse complement strand
CGCATTCTCAGTACGTGAGAAGAGGATGTCGTCCAAAGGACGATTAGTTTCTTACGACGGAGGATGTTTGCAATCTGCCCGCATGTCATTAGATGACGTCGATCGCGAGCGAACCATTGTGTCCAATCGGCATTCTAGATTCGTCATTCTCCATCCGCGGCCGCGTTAGAACGTCACGCCGAACGCGGAACGGAAAATAAATGCCACGACCATGGAAACTACCAGAAGGGATACGATCCACCAATCCGAGCCGTAATACCAATGCTTAAGCGGACGGTACTCAACTTCAATTGACTGAACCGCGGCGCCGGCCGGAATCGCCCGCTCGATCGGGTAGAGCAATTGCAACCCCCAGTGTTTCGACGGACGCACGGCGCTTACGCGATCCAGCGGCTCGCCGACGACGAGTTCTTTTTCATAATCCATTCCGGGCGTAATGATCCGCAAGATATGCCGCCCGGCCGAAACGCCCCGAACGCGCCAGACGACATCAATTTCACCAGGCAGCGGGCCGACCTCGACTGATACTCCGGGGTCACCCTCCAGCTTGACTGCCGCCCATTCCGGTCCCGGCCGATCGGCAAGGCGTGCCCGAACGATCGTGGCCTCGCCCGGCCGAAGGGGCTGCCATTGATATCGGGCGGCCATCTGGGCGAAGAGCAGGAGCATCGGAAGGGTCATTACAAGAACCGGAAAAAGAATATATCGCTGAAGTCGGGCCACCGCCGCGAGAAGGCGAAACTGGGTCTTGAACGTGACGTGAAGGTCGTCCTTGTAAAGCTTGAGAGCCAACAGGTTGGCCTTGATGGCGTCCTTTGCTTGCTTAATCCGCGCCTGATTGGACGTGCAGCGAAACGCGATCAACATCACGATGCCCAATCCGCCCGACAGGATCGTCAGGCCCAGCCAGCCGGGTAAGAGTCCCAGCGCGCCGTAAAGAATGTCGCCAAGGAAAGTGCAAACCGTATTAAGCAACGACAGCACCGGCGCTAGCACCGGATTGAGGACCGCGTGAATCAGGCCGAAAACCCAACCCATTGCGGCAGAAATCGCATCCCATGCAGATCGAGCCATCTCACCGCCGCGGATCAGCATGGATTCAATCAAGCCCATACAGAGTGGAATCTAGAATGACGACCCTAGAATTACAAATGACGAGCCGGTCCAATAGCATTTGTTAGCTGCCGGATCGAGTTCAATGTTTCGAATTCACGCCCATTTGCTGCCAGAAAATGCGGAACCGATCCTAACGGTCCCAGATGATTTCGCTCGCGTCAAAGACGGGGCCGTCGGTGCAGCAGAGCCGGTAGCGCCAACCATCGGCGTCCATCGGGTCATGAACCGGAACGACGCAGGATTGGCACATACCCGTTGCACAGGCCATGGACCGTTCGACGCAGGCGTAACAGGCCGCGCCAAGGGAGGCCGCGAACTTCGCCACGAACGCCATCATTTTTTCCGGCCCGCAAGTGTAGAGCACGAGTTGACCGCCGGGAATGGGGTTGGCCGAGTGGAATTCTTCCAGGGCCTGTCCGATGTGCCCGGGGAAACCGAGTGACCCGTCATCCGTGCTGATAACGACCGGTACGCCGAAAGCGGTAAGTTCCGTGGCCGCAAGAGTCGCGGTGCGGGCGTTCTTGGCCGGTTGAATCGATTCCGACATGGATAGCGCGACCAGCTCGATACGTTGCGCGCCATAAAAGAAGACGGCCTGACGATTGGCTGCATGAAGGGCTTCGACCAGCCATTGCAGTGGCGGCAATCCCACGCCGCCGGCGACCAGCCATGCCGTGCTTCGACCCACCTCGATCGGGAAGCGGTTTCCCTGCGGGCCAAGTAGGCTGGCGAAATCGCCCTGCGCTAGAGACTCAAGCCACCGCGTCAGGGTTCCGACAACGCGATAAATGACGTCAATCTCAACACCGCCGTCGGTTCGCCGCAGCCCGGTGATGCTGAACGCCTTGCGAAGAAATGGTTCGATGGTGGCCGTCGGCAAAAGTTGAGTCCCGGTTGCTGACTGTTGGCATTGGGCGTCGATGTTGTTCAGTTCATCTCGTTGCGGGCCAATGTGGACGAACTGCCCTGCTGCGGCCGGTGGGAAGGCGTCAACGCGGAAAGTAAGACGGTAGTGCTCGCGGCAGATTTGCCGATTGGCAAGTACCAAGCCGGGGGTTACGACGTGATTGGGCGATGGAATCGCGACGAGAGATTCGGACATGCGGCCTTAACGACACCCACCTAAAAAACTTCCGGGACCAAAGCGGATGCTGCGGCCCCGGAAGCTCGCCACGGCTGAAGAAGCCGCATTTTTTGGGAAGCCGTCGTTGGTCGGCACGCGACATCCATGAAATCGAAAAATCTCGTTTAAAAGAACGGTTGGTTTGTACTTGGCAACTGATTGAATGTCAACTCAGGGAAATGGCATCATTACGTGCCGAAATCGCTGTAAGTACTTAATTCACAATAGGTTACGCAGTCCAGTTCAAATCGCTAGCGAACTTTTGGCGACAGATTTCGACGACTCTAACCGTCAACAATAAAGCGTAAACGCCTTAAATGGATTCCAGCGTTTTTTGCTTGGCTTGCATCCGAGCCGACCTGGTGATGGGTATTCACAACCACTCTCGGACGTTTATTCACAGGTATGATGATTTGCTTAGGGCGAAGATTCCAACATCGCTCGGCCACAAGTCTCGCACACAGGCGTACGTCGGCCCTCACTTGGACGTATCCACTCATTTGATGCTTGGTTTTACTTTGGGCCGCAGAGTCTGATGTAACGGCCCGGGGTTGAGATACGCGCCGGCGGGCTGGGCAGGCGACACTGTTTAAGCGAACAACCCGACCAGTCCCGCCTTTCTTGTTGCTCTGCGCCTCGTATGGCCGGTGCTGCCAAGAAAAAGGCGATCTGTTTCCGATCGGCCACGAGCAACCCGATTAGCCGCGCCGCCGATAAGATACCTGATGTAGGGTCGGCGGCGCTCCTCAGGATTCGTGAAACCCCGGCAAATCCACAGAGGGTTCAAAATCCTGAGAAGGTGTCGTCCGGAGCGGCCTTGCGGCCGCAGGATCCAATCAATGGCGGCGATGCGACGCAAGCGCAGCAGTCACTACCCCAGAATAAGGAAGCAGCGATGTCACAACTCTCAGCACAGAAACGACCGGCGATTTGGAAGCATGTCCTGAATTTGTTTCTTGCGGCCACTTGCCTGCACGTCTGGCTGGGCTCTCCACCCGTGCTTCAGCGGGCCGAGGCACAGATTCCGGATGCCGGTTTGCAGCGAAAATTGCTGGTCGAAGAGGCCCAGCGGACCAACGTCCTGCTGGCCGAAATCAAGCAAATCCTACAGGCCCAAACGCTCAATGTACGCGTCGTAGGTGCCGATAACCAGGCAGACCGCGACCGGTCAGCTCCCTGATGCGCGGATGCGCCGAACGTCGGCGCCGAGCCACTCCGGTCCGTTACGGATGATCATGATACACACGGCGATCCATTTTCCGCCGGTCAGGTCTGCGCTACGGGTCCGAATTCTGTTCGCGGCCTGCACGGCAGCGCTGCTGGTTTTCGCGCCATCGCCGACTCCGTCGGCCAGGGCGGCGCAGGGCCATGCTGACGCCGACGAAAGTCAAACACCCTCTCGCGATCAACCGGTTTCGATGAATGAGCGAGGGACGCTTAATCTGCACGTCGCCGACATGCCCCTGTCGGCGGCGCTCGAACTGCTTTCCATCGTCGGGCAGCGGAACATCATCGCTTCGCCCCAGGCACGGGGAACGGTGAACGCCAATCTCTACGACGTGACATTCGAAGAGGCACTCGAAGCCATTCTTATCCCAAATGACGCGGCGTTTCGCACGTCCGGAAAGTTCTATTACGTTTACTCGCGCGCAGAACTCGAACTGCTCACGGCCGCGGGTGCAAAGCGTCCGGCCACAAAAGTCTTCCATCTAAACTACATCACAGCGGCCGATGCCAAGAATTATCTTCAGCCGATTCTGGGAAAAGACGGCACCATTTCCGTCTCGCCTCCGCCCGCAACGGGCCTGGCCAGTGAAGCGACGGAAGGCGGCGGCGACACCAACACGATGAGCGATTTCATCGTAGTCACGGCGTTGCCGACCGTGTT
Source organism: Phycisphaerae bacterium (assembly GCA_041748515.1). GTDB lineage: Bacteria > Planctomycetota > Phycisphaerae > UBA1845 > UBA1845 > JBGTDB01. The sequence continues at coordinate 9,508 of JBGTDB010000378.1, read as the reverse complement.
GAGCCAGGTCGAAAATCTCCTGAGTGAGATTGATCAGCGCCCTCGGCAAGTCCTCGTGGAAGCGACCATTCTCCGGGCCGAGCTGAACGACACCAACTCGCTTGGGATAGATTTTTCCGTCGTAGGGGGCGTGGACTTTCAAATGCTCGGGGCGACGTCCAACGCGATTCAAGATCTCACCCTGGGCCAGCTACCGGAGCCGAGGCTCGACAACCTGACGGGTGCGGCCGCGACGGATTTCCGCAGCGATGTTCCCGACGGCGGCCTGAGTATCGGGATTATTAAGAACAATGTTTCCATGTTCCTGCGGGCCCTGGAGCAGGTCACGGACACCACGGTTCTGGCCAACCCCAAAGTGCTGGCCCTGAATAAACAGAAAGGCCGAGTGATAGTCGGTCGCCGCGATGGATATCTCACCACAACGGTTACCGAAACCCAGGCCGTGCAGACCGTGCAGTTCCTGGAAACCGGCACCAAGCTAATTTTCCGCCCGTTTATTTACAACGACGGCTGGGTGCGGGTCGAGCTTCACCCGGCGGACAGCGTCGGATTCATCAGCGCTCAGGGCCTTCCGTCGGAACAGACCACCGAGGTGACCACAAACGTCATGGTCCGCGACAAGGAAACCATCCTGATCGGCGGGCTTTTCCGCGAAGTAACCACCGACACACGTTCGCAGATTCCCGGACTGGGAAATGTCCCGTTGATCGGGCCGCTATTCCGATCCAAGTCCGACGGCACCGTTCGCGAGGAAGTCATAATTCTGCTTACCATCCATATCGTGAAGGATCAGGACGCCTATGCACTCGAATCGAGGCAGATGCATGAAGATATGGAGCGGCTGCGCGTGGGCGCCAGACAGGGACTGATGTGGCATGGCCGATCGCGCCTGGCTCAAAGCCATTATCAAAGGGCCGTGGACGCCATGCGCGAGGGCGACTGCTGCAAGGCTCTCTGGCACGCCGACTTCTCCCTCTACAACAACCCGCGATTCCTTCCCGCCATCGAGTTGAAGGAGCGAATCCTTAGGGAACGGGAATGGGAACACGACGCCACCGTCGGCCGATCGTTCATCAATCGACTCATCAGTCGTGAACTCGGTAACAATAGTTCAGGTTTTGGTCGGCCCCCTGATCCGATCGCGGATGAACCCGGACCGTAACCGCGATAGACCAAAGCATGGCGTATCGCAAAGCGATGGGTTTCGTAATGGCTCCGAAACCGCAATCTGGAATCCGCACGATGCGAAGCGAAGAACAAAACAGAACGACTTTGCGATGGATAACGAGGCGACCCGGCCTCATCGCGGCGTTCGCGCTGATCCTCGCAAGTGGTTGCGCCTCAATCAAGGCGGCCCCCGCGAAGCACGAGGCCGAGCAGCGATGGAACAGCGTTCGAGCCAAAGCCAAGTTGCAGCTTGCCCGCCAGCACGCGGAGCGCGGGCTATTTGAAGAAGCTTTGAATGCGTCGAAGGAATCAAGGACGCTTGATCCATCGCAGCCGGACGCCTACGCCGTTTCGGCCAAGGCATTGCTGGAGCTGGGACGGCTCAATTCCGCGGAGCATTCCATTCAGGCCGCTTGTCAACAGGGAATTCATTCGCCGGAACTGAGCTATCTAGACGGCGTGATTCTGGAGCAGCGCGGGGAGATCGAAGCCGCGCTAGTGAAGTATCAAAAAGCACGGGCTGGCGATCCCATTGCCGTCGACTACCTGACGGCGGAAGCCGAATGCCTCGTCATGCTCGGGCGACACGAGGACGCTTTCTCACTGCTCTCGGCGAATCGACACTCCGTGAATGAAGATGCGACGGTTGCGATCCTGGCGGCGCGAACGGCCGCGCTGCTGGGAAGAAACGACGAGGCGATCCAATGGTACCGAGCCGCTCAGGCCCACGCCCCGGATAGCCCCTTGATCGCACAGTACCTCGGATTGCAGCTGGCGCGCGCGGGACGCTGCATGGAGGCCATCCCCCTGCTTCGAGCGACGACCACTCCGGCGGGGAGTCCGAGCTGGCCTGGGCAGATGCCAGCCCCATCCGCCTTTGCGGCCGATTCAGAAAACCAGCCGATTGGAGCGGTCTATCGTGCGCTTGGCGGTTGCTATCTGGCCATCGACGATTCAACAACTGCCGCCGCGATTCTCGGCCCATACTTGGCCAATAATCAGCACGATGGGCTTGGCCAATTGCTGTTTGCCCAGGCCTCGTTCGCCACGGGCGATCTATACGCCGCGTCACGGGCCATCGACCTCGCGCAAAAATATGGTGCCCCTGCTCCGGACGTATTCTTCATTCAGAGTCTGATAGAATGGAGGCGCGGACGATCGACCGCCGCCGCCGACTCGCTCCGCCGGGTGCTGGCTTTTGATCCAAACCACATTGAAGCGAATTGCCTCCTGGGCACCGTACTCAGCGAGCTATCGCTTAATGCCGAAGCCGCTGAGGCGTTTGAACGGGCGTTGTCCCTCTCCCCGTCCAATAAATGGGCGTTCACCGGGCTTGCTCGCTTGTCTGAAAATTAGCGGTGGGAAGTGCTAAATCAGACTCGGAATCCTCAGTTTCGCGTCATGAGACAATTGAAGGTCGCTTTATTCAAGCCTGGAAGTTCTGATTACGATTGGACACTTGGTTTTCACGACTTCGAATCTTCGTGAATAATTTCGCAAACATGGCTGGATCGCCCCGCAGTGGCTCTAGGGAGGTTAATGAAGAATCATGGCAGTTTTATCGGATATTTTGGTTGACATGAGTCCGATTTAGTGTATAGTCGTTACCGGACGGTTTGGTATTAGGCTGGTTTAGGCGAGCGGAGCGTATATAGAGTCATTCATTGCCGTACCATCGATTATACCTTTGTTGTATATAATAATTGTTCCGCCCTCTTTTGGTTGATCCTACCAGCGTTCGTCTTTTAGCCTACCACTCTTTCCAACATTGACAATTTGGCTGCGCTCGCGTTATGCGTCATTGCGCCCCCGGTTTTCATAATCAGGGATGCGTTCTGCCCATTGCGCGTCGTTTGCGGAAAGCTTTGGGGTTTGGTCGTACCCGGCCTTGGGGACCAAGCACCGGCCTTCATGACTCCCACCCAGGTTGCGTCCTGCGCCGCGACCGGCTGGCGGGGGCGGGCATGTCCCGCTTTCTCCCGGCATTGCCGGGGCTCCGATAGAGCCCGCCCAAGTCGGAACCGGTGCGGACGCGATGGGGGAGTGTGAATGCGGTGCGAGATTGGGGGACGCAGGAGGAAAGTTCGTAGAACCAAGCGGGCCGCGCCAGGAAATGGCGCGTATCCGACGAAAGGGTCGCTTCGGACGTCGAAAAAGGGGACCAGAAATCGCAGCAGGGCGGCGGTGGGGACCGATTAGCCCGGTCGCGAGAAAAGGTCTGACGGCCGGGCGGCCCTTTCCACACCTTCAAGAATCCCGCAGCATAGGGGCTCAAACCGTCGGCACGTCGATCTTCCATTCCTGCTGCTGAATCGCCAGAGTGATTCTTTCCGCGAGCACTACGGCGGCAAGGCCCTCTTCGGCCGTTACGCCCGAATCTGTACCCGAGCGCACCGATTCGAGAAACGTGGAAACTTCCGCCCGCAGCGGCTCGACCGCATCCACCTGAAGCGGCTCAATCTTGATCATCGACCCGAAATCAAGCGAAGCCATCTGCGACAGGTCTTCGAAGTTTCGTTCCTTGGCCATTCGAATCAGGTCGATGTTGTCTGCCAGCTTGATGGCGATACCCGACTTCGTTTGAAAATCCATCGACAGGTAGGCCGTCGGGCCGAAAACGCGGATTTTTCGCTCTGTTTTCAGAGCCAGACGCGATGCGGTCAGGTTCGCAACGACTCCGTTTCCAAAGTGGAGTCGTGCGTTGGCCACGTCTTCGCACTTTCCCAGCACCGGAACACCGACGACGTCCAGTGAACATTCTCGCTCACGGGCCAGATGAAGCACGATGTCAATATCGTGGATCATCATGTCGAAAACCACCCCGATGTCCGCGCTCCGGAAGGTAAACGGGCTGATTCGATGCGTTTCAATGAATCTCGGCGACACCCCCATGCGGAGCATGGCCTGGACCACCGGATTGAACCGCTCCGAATGGCCCACCTGAAGGAGTGTTCCATGCTTCCGGGCTGCCTCGACAAGCTGTTGGGCGGATACCGAATCGGGGGCCAGGGGCTTTTCCACCAGGACCGCGATCCCCCGTGAAAGGAGCGGAATCGCGACTTCGGCGTGATAGACCGTGGGGACCGCGACGGTCACGGCCCGGACGCCCGCCGGAAGGTCACTCGCCCTTAGGAGGGCGACACCGCCGAATTCGGCAGCCGCCTTCTCGGCTCGAGCGGGATCCTTGTCCACCACGGCCACCAGCCGACACCCCTCAAGTTGGGAGTATATCCGGGCATGATGCCGGCCCATGTGTCCAGCCCCGATGACGGCTACCGGTATGATGTTCGCATGATCAGTAGACATGGATGCAATATAGCGCCGGGCATTGCAGGGGCAAGAACGGTTACCGGCCGGCTGATTACCCGAATGGCCTCCAAGCTCGCCAGAGCGGTTCGCTTCATCGTTTGGATTCTGCGAATCATGCGAACCGAGTTAGATTCTCTGTGCTGGAGAGCCGAGCTAGCCCCAGGATTGGAAGCTATAGTGCAAAAAATAGTCTACAAAATCGTAAAAATCGTTTTATTTTTATCTTGCCATTTTCTATCCAATTTGTAATGATGCAGCTTATTGGACGGAGGGTGCCCGGTTACCGGCCGCTGAGCAGCATGTCACATGCGGGTTTCAAAGCCCGCATCAGCCAGGCGGGGGGAGAGGAGTCGGGCGCTTGAAGCGATCTTGTTTCGACGATGTCCCTGTTTCGAATTTGAAGCTCCTTCGTTCTGGAGTGCGTAAGGAAAAGCAAGGCGGCATCGGACTCTGGCGATCGCTTCATGGAGATTGGGCGTCAAGAAGCCGCTTCCTCTGACCTTTCGTCTTTCAAGAAGAACATCGACAAATGAGTCGTGCGCGTTGGGTTGCGCTCGGAGCAGATACACAAGGCTAGGTTCGCTAGCACTGCGTGCTTAGCGACTGAACAGAGCTTGCACTGCCGACATTCCAAGCTTGGCAATGCAAAGGGAGCTGGGAGAGACAACTGAAAGGGAAGGTCATGAGGGAGCAGAAGAAAAAGGTCGGGACATTTGTGGGATTGCTATGCGGCGTTTTTGCGGTGGCCGTCGCGTTGCCGGCGTTCGCGAAAGGGCCGGACTCGGTGAAGTTTGTCGTGGTCGATTCTCTTGGCAACGCTTTAACCGACGCCAAGATTGAACTTCGCGGCTCGACCGGAAAACTCCAACAGACGTTGCAGGTCGAGAAGGGCACATGGGTTGTGCAGAATCCGGGTGACCGGATTGACGTCCGCGTCATTCACGGACGGACTGTCGGCTCGGTGCAGGTCGAGTTCTCGGAAATCGACGGGCCACAGGCAGGATATAAGATCGTGCTGGGGCCCACCGGCGCTATCGCGCAGCGAGTCACCAGCGTTGAGTTGGAAGCCTCGTCTCACGCCGCGATAAAAACTCCCTTCGTGCCGCACCTTCGAAGTCGAGACGCCGCTCCGGCGAACTCCCGGGCCGCGGGCGGATGCGGGCCGGTTGATTTCAGTCTGGCCGCACCGTTCACAAACAATGGGACGACCTGTGGGGCCGGCAACGATTGCGCTTTTCGCGCCTCAGTGGAACACACTTACGAGATCACTCTGCCTCATTCAGGCCTGTGGACATTCTCAACTTGCGGATCCAGCTTTGACACCTTCCTGTATCTCAGTTCAAGTTGTTGCTCCGGGACAATTGCGTCAAACGACGATTCCTGCGGGGCGCAATCCGTTATCAGTGCGAACCTGGCCGCCGGAACGTACTACGTCAACGTTGAAGCCTTCGGTGCCGGCGGGTGCGGAAACTATACTCTCGATGTGTCCAAGACACCTTGCAATTCCGATTTCTCCGTGAGCGGGCCCGGAACCTTCATGGGCAACACCTGCGGCGCTGGAAATGACTGTCCGCTTCGAGCGTCAGTCGAGCACATCTATGAGGTGGAGATCCCCAATGACGGAACGTGGACCTTCTCCCTCTGTGGATCATCCTTCGATACCTTCATGTTTCTTGGTTCAGATTGTTGTAGCAGCAATATCGCGTCCAACGATGATTCCTGCGGCGCTCAGTCGCAAATCACAACGAACCTGACGGCGGGCACATACTATGTGGCGATTGAGGCGTTCGGAGCAGCACAGTGCGGCGATTATACCCTTGACATTTCCAAGGCCCCACCGCCTCCGGGGTGTTTGGGCGATGATTGCGGGTCGGCCCTACCTGTTGCGAGCCTTCCCTTCAATGACACAGGTAACACGTGCGATTGCAATGACAACTACGACGAAATCTGTCCGTTCAATACACCGACTTCACCGGACCGGGTGTATGCTTACACGCCGTCCGATGATGAATGCGTCGATATTACACTGTGCAATGGCTCAGCCTACGACACCAAGCTATACGTCTACGAAAACGTCTGTGGCGCCTACCAATCGGGGTCTGCTTTCGCGTGCAACGACGATGCATGCCCCGGTTTTGTATCGCGCCTGCAAGGCCTCAATCTGACCGGTGGCAATACCTATTACATCGTTGTAGACGGGTATGACGGTGAATGCGGCGACTACGTCATCGACATCACGCCGTGTCCCCCGCCGCCTTCCTGCGTGGAATGCCCCATGGGCGGGATCCCCGAGAACGAGCCTAACTGCGGCTTGCCAGAGGATACGGTCAACGGTGGTTGTATTGCGCCCATTATTCCCGGCGCGATTGATTGTTGCTCCGCCGGGGCCTGCACCGAATCGCAAAGTTGCTATGACGCCGTTTGCGCCTGCGACTCGTTCTGTTGCACGGATTGGGATTCCTTCTGTGCGGGAAGCGGCTTTGAGCCCGGCTGTGGCGCTGCGATTCTCTGTCCCGAGTGCGCGGCAGAGCCTGAATTCCGGTTCTCCCCCATCAGTTGCGGCGACACCTATTGCGGCACTTCAGCATTCGAAGGCGGTCTGCGCGAGTTCGACTGGTACGAAATCACCGTGACCGAAGAGACGTACTTTACGTTCACCGTGGAGGCGAATTTCGGAGCGGTCATTGGCTTGGCCGCTACCATCCCACCCGGCAGTGGCAATTGCGGGAGCATCATTGGATCCCTCGAACCTTTCGCGGCCAGCTCAGATGCTTGCGAAACTTTGAGCGTGTCCGCGTGCCTGCCTCCGGGAACGCACTGGTGGGTTGTTACAACGACGTTCGACAACCCCGTTAGTTGCGGAACAGAGTACACTGCGACGCTTGAGTGCGGTGAATGTCCCACCGGCGCGTGCTGCCCCGGCGACGGATCCTGCATCCCGGATGTGACGGAGCCGGAATGTCTGGGTGAATGGCATGGACCGGGCTCCGTTTGCGACCCGAATCCGTGTCCGCCCCCGGTTTGCCCCGGTGAAGGCGACTGCTGCATCGGTAACGGCACGCCCGGTTGCGACGACGAGGAATGCTGCAATGCGGTTTGCGCGTGCGACTCGTTCTGCTGCGATGTGGAATGGGACGCCGACTGTGCCGGAACCGGGTTCTTCGCCGGCTGCGGCGCGCAGGTTCTTTGCGAGCAGTGTGCTGTCGATGCCTGTCCGGGCGACGGCGACTGCTGCGAAGCCAACGGCACGCCGGGTTGCAATGACGAAACCTGCTGCGAAACCGTGTGCGCATGCGACTCGTTCTGCTGCGACTTCTTCTGGGACGTTGATTGTGTGGACGGTAGCGGCGGGTTCGGCGTTCCGGGCTGCAATTCCGAAGCGCTTTGCGATGTTTGCCAGCCTCAGCCCGAAACAGGCGCCTGCTGCGAGGAACTGGATTGTTCGATCCAGACCGAAGCCGACTGCGACGCCGTCGGCGGTCGCTATCTTGGCGACAACTCGAGCTGTGTGGGCCTGTCCGGCAACCCGTCGGTCTACTCGGACGCGGTGAACGAAGCCATCCCAGACGGCGATCCCGGCAACCCGTTGGTCCGCGTCATCAACGTTCCGGATTCGTTCATCCTCGCCGATGTGAATGTCGCTCTGGCGATTGATCACACCTGGGTGGGTGACCTTTGCGTCACGCTGACCCATGGCGCGACGACGGTCAATCTGATCCAGCGAATGGGCGCTGCCGGCGAGTGCCATTTCGAGGGGCCATACGGCTGCGGTGCGGACAACTTCGATATCGTGTTGGATGACGAAGGCGCCGGCGGACCGATTGAGGCTCAGTGTGTCGGCGATTTGAGCTCGCCGCCCAATTATGTTCCGAACAATCCGCTCAGCGCGTTTGCCGGAATGGACGCGGCCGGTGACTGGATCCTCGAAGTCTCGGACAATGCAGGGTTTGACACCGGAACGTTGTTGGAATGGTCGCTCATTCTTGATGTCCCCGGGCCGAATCCATGCATTCCGACGGGTGCCTGCTGCATGTGGCCGGACGGCTGTGAAGTCCTGACCGTGGAGGACTGCGATGCGGCAAACGGCGAATACCTGGGCGACGACACAGCGTGCGAGTCGATCGGCGAAGTTGAAGTCTACGAGGCTGACGTTAACGAGGCGATTCCCGATGGTGACCCGGGCAATCCGCTTACCCATACGATCAACGTTCCCGATTCCTTCACGATCCAGGACGTCAATATTGATCTCGCCGTTGCCCACACTTGGGTTGGCGACCTCTGCGTCACCGTGACGCACGGCGCAACCTCGGTGAACCTGATTCAGCGAATGGGCGCGGTCGGCGAGTGTCATTTTGAGGGTCCATATGGTTGCGGTGCGGACGACTTCGACATTGTCCTTGATGATCAGGGAACCGGTGGCCCGATTGAGGCTCAGTGTGTCGGTGGTCTGAGTTCGCCGCCGAATTATGTGCCGAACAACCCGCTCAGCGTATTCAATGGCATGGACGCGGCCGGTGATTGGACCGTTGAGGTTTCGGATAACGCCGGCTTCGACACCGGCACGCTGCTTCGCTGGTCGGTCCATTTGACTCGGCCGGGTGCTGATCCGTGTGAAGATGTGGAATTCGGCGGTGCCTGCTGCGATGCCGGAACCGGCAATTGCACGGACGACGTTCTGGCCGGCGACTGCGAAGGTCAGCAGTTGACTTGGTACAAGAACGAGCTCTGCGACGAGCTCGATCCACCGTGCGAGCAGGCCACTGGCGCTTGCTGCAACGGTTTGACCGGCGTTTGCACGGAGGACGTTCTGCCTGGTAATTGCACTGGCCCGCAACAGGTTTGGACCAAGCTGGCGTCTTGTAGCCAGGTTTCCTGCGTGGCCGCGCTGGGCGCCTGCTGCGATCGTGAGATGGGCGCCTGCGAAGAGGCCGTCACCCAGGCCCAGTGCTCGGGCGAGTTCCAGCAATGGCTTAAGGGCGGCACGTGCGAAGAATTCGATCCCCCGTGCGAGCCGGACTTCACCGCCATCCCG
>JBGTDB010000377.1:0-4235 GCA_041748515.1 Phycisphaerae bacterium | reverse complement strand
GCCCAAACGGCCAGCCCTGCGCGCGCACGATCAACCCCCTCCCCCGCCGCGCGACGACCGTGGGCGCACCCGCGCCGCCCGCGTCGCCAGGTCGCCGCTCAGCGCCGCGTCCAACGGCGTGGCCGTCGTGAAAACCGAGTAGTCGGCCAGAATATGCCCGCACGCCAATCGCATCTGATCCTGAAACCCCTGGACTTCCTCGATATAACGGGCGCGAAGCGCGCCAGGATCGCCTAATACCCGCCCGGTGTATTCAAGCCCCTCGAAGAGTGTCGGCCCGTTGAAGGGAAGCGAAAGCTCGGCCGGATCCCAGAGGTTCCAGATAATCAGCTCGTGTTTGCGATAGCGCAGGTGCTTCAGCCCTCGGAGAATGTCGGCCGGGTCATCGAACAAGTCGCTGATGAGCACGATGAGGAGCCGGTGCGTCAGCCGCTCGGCCAGTTCTGTCAGCACCCGCCCGAGCGAAGTCTTCGTTTTGCCTGTTCGACCGTCGAGCTCATGTACGAGCGTCTTCCAATGATGAGCGTAGTTTGACGGACGAAGAAAATAATTGAGATTTTCGTCAAAGAGGGCCAGGCCGACCGAGTCGTGTTGTTGCAGTGTCAGGTACGCCAGCGCGGCCGCCAGCGAAGTCGCATACTCGTGCTTGGTCATCAGCTCGTCGGACGAACGATAGGCCATTGACTCGCTGCAATCGACGACGAGCATCAGATTCAGATTCGTTTCCTGCTCGTACTCCTTGATGTAATACTTGTCGGTCTTCCCGAAGAGCTTCCAGTCGATGTGCCGCAGATCGTCGCCCTGGGAATAGACGCGATGATCGGCGAATTCGACGGACAGGCCGCGGTGCGGGCTATGATGAATGCCGCTGAAAAATCCTTCAACAATCAGGCGCGCGCGAACTTCCAGCCCGCTGATTTTGGCCAGGACGCTGGGATGCAGATACTTGCGGTAATCGTTGGTGGTGCCCATAAGGCTCCTGAATCCGTCCGTCCGGCCCATCCCGTGTTTCATTCATCGCGGCGCGTCACAGAGTGTCACGCCGTGTTGTGGCGCCCGCGTCTCGCCGGTGATTCGTCAGCGCCCGGCCCGGCCCGTTGCGAACACCCGACCGGCCATGGCCGAACCAAGACTGGGCGAAGATTCCGTTGGCGAAGACTCAAGCAATCGCCGAATGATCTCGTCGCTACTGACGCCGTCCGCCTCGGCGTTGAAGTTGGTCAGGATGCGATGGCGAAGCACCGGATAGGCAACGGCGGCAATGTCTTCCATTCCTGCATGAAAGCGGCCCTTGAGGATCGCGCGAGCTTTGGCAGACAGGACCAGATTCTGCGACGCTCTCGGACCAGCCCCCCATGCGACATAATCCTTGACAAACTGCGGCACGCCTGTTTCCATGACTCGAGTTGCCCGCACAAGCTGCATGGCAAACCGAACCACATGATCGGCGCAGGGAACCCTTCGCACGATATTCTGCAACTCCAGCACCTCGCGGGCGGAAAGGGTCCGTTCGAGCTGCGTGTCCTGCGGAGACGTCGTCATTTTGATGATTCGAAATTCCTCCTCTTCCGTCGGATAATCGACGCGTACTTTGAACATGAAGCGATCGAGCTGCGCCTCCGGCAGCGGATACGTCCCCTCCTGCTCGATCGGGTTCTGCGTGGCCAGCACGAAAAATGGATTGGGAAGCTTGTGGGTGAACCCCGCGGCCGTGACCTGGTGCTCTTGCATCGCCTCCAGAAGCGCCGCTTGGGTCTTTGGGGGCGTCCGATTTATTTCATCCGCGAGCACCACGTTGGCGAAAACCGGACCCTTCACGAACCGCAGTGAACGAGTTCCGGTTCCTCGATCTTCTTCAATGACCTCCGTTCCGGTGATGTCCGAGGGCATCAGGTCCGGCGTGAACTGAATGCGCGAGAAGCTGAGCGAAAGCTGTTTGGCCAGCGTGCTGATCAACAGCGTCTTGGCCAACCCGGGAACGCCTTCCAGAATACAATGCCCGTTGCAGAATAGCGCCGTCAGAAGCTGCTCGATGACCGCGTCCTGCCCGACGATCACCTGGCCGATCTGTTTTCGGAGCAGTTCATAAGAAGAAACGAGCTTCTGCACCGTGGCCACGTCGCCGCCGGGAACCTCCGAAGGCGTGTCAGTTAACGGGCTTTCCGGCTGCGAATCAGGCTTGTTCAGTTCAGACGCCATTCTTATTCCTTCTTAGCAAGTATCCGCGAGAGTCCCTCGACTTCATCGCGCGTCTTGTCCCCGCACGTTTGCGGTAAGGCGAACCTCGGCCCTTATTCGCGGGCGCACCCTCGCCACAGGGCACTTTCGGCCTGGAGCCCTTCAGCGCCAAGCCCACTCTGAATTATTGGCCGCATAAGGTGTCTATGGCGATTCGTTGATCCAGTCGATCAATTTGCGCATTCGCCCCGTGCTTCGCCGATTGAACGCCAGCAAGAGCCGTGCCTTGTCCGGATGGGCTCCCTCTTCGCCGTCCAACGGGCCCGAAAACTGCTCGATCCGCCCGGTAACCAAAATATCGGCGAATAGGCGATTGGCCTCCGCCAAGGCAGTTTCTGAGAGGGGCGACAAGAGACGTAGAACCAACCTGTCATCGAGGTAGCGAAGGGAGTGATAGCGCCTGTAGAACTTTACGATGTGTTTCGCGGCCAATTCGGCCCGGTCCGTAACAAAGAACAGGTCGAGATCCGTCGGGTCGACCATGTGTGCCCCGAGCAGCTCGTTCTTGACATAGGTCAGCCAGTGCTGCCAATACTGCCCGCCCGGCCCCTCGCACATGACAATTGGGATCGGTGCGGTCTTGGCCGTTTGAACCAGGGTCAGGGCCTCAAAGCATTCGTCCTGGGTTCCAAACCCGCCGGGGAACAGTACGATCGCCTCGGCCTCTTTCACAAAGGCCAGCTTTCGAGTGAAGAAATACTTGAAATTCACAAGTTTCGGGTCATTGGCGATAAACTCGTTGGTCGACTGTTCGAAAGGCAGACTGATGGCAACGCCAAAACTGGATTCTCGCGTGGCTCCCGAATGCCCCGCGGCCATGATCCCGCCGCCCGCCCCGGTGATCACCATCCAGCCGTGCGATTTCATCAGCCCGGCGAATTTGATGCATTCAACAAATTGCGGGTGATCTTCGCCCGTTCGGGCCGATCCGAAGATCGACACTTTCGGGATGCCCGCATACGGAGCGAACACTTTGAAGGCGTAGCGCAGCTCTTTGAGGGCGGTGTTGAGGATCTTAAGGTCGCCGCGATCCGCTCCATCGGCGCTGAGCCGACAAATTGTGACCATCATCTGGCCCAATATGTCGGCGTGCTGGGATGGAGCGAATTTATCGAGAAATTCGGTGATGGCCGTCGCTCGGTCTCGCCGAAGCTCGTCGCGCGACTGCGGCGGTGTCTGGGAATCATGCATAGAGGTTGTGCTCTCAAAACCGGCCCCAGCCGAATCGCCCTTAAATGACTTCTGGCGGGCGCAGTCACGGGCGTGAAACCCGTGCGTTCAGTTGATCCGACCAATCAGATTGTAACCGAACCGCGCCTCGTGGACTACCCTGCGACAAGTTTGCGCCCCGGCCTAATCGGCTGCGATCCGGCCGTAATTCTATCGGCCAATCTCCTCCACCGGCGCGATTGCCGTACGATTTGCCTGCCGTGAACGCAGGCGATCCGACTTGGGGCGTGTTCTCCGGCGATGCGGACTTGGATGGAAAGCCGCGTATTTTGTGCGGCCGGGTGGACCGGGGGCCTACGAATACGTTTTGGTCGGCGATATCAATTGCGACGGAATCATTGACCTCGCTGACTTTCGCCATTGGAGCATGTGCCAATCCGGCCCGTTGGCCGAATCGGCCCAACACAAAGAGTGTCAGGTGCTTGACATCTATTTCGATGGCGGTGTCGATCTTCGCGACTTCGCCGCGTTTCAGAACTTGATCGTTTTGCCCGATTAGCCTGTGCCAATTCCGTCTCGTTGGAGAAGCGAGACACCTGAGCCCTTTGCAGGAGTGTGCGTGCGTACTGCGCGACCCATTATCTCAACGGAACAACCACCTTTATTGTTCCAGCGCCAGTGCCTATTGTGCTCCGAAGACTTGCGTCCAGTAGTTCCCCTGGTAATACCCCACGCCGATCTGGGTGTAATTGGAGCGCATGATGTTGGCGCAATGTCCGTCGCTGTTCATCCATCCGTTTACGACCGCTGTCGGTGACGAGTAGCCC
>JBGTDB010000376.1:0-6071 GCA_041748515.1 Phycisphaerae bacterium | reverse complement strand
AATTCACAACCCAGCCGATATTTTGCCCATCTTCACACTTCACAGCCTGTTAAGCTGGGTCGCGTGTCGTTTGCTTGTCGTTTGTCGTTTGCTTTCGGCCTTCCCGATAGCGCCAGTGCGGTCCGCCACCCCAAAATCGACCTGCGCTGCGCAGTTTGTAAAATCGACCATTTTCGCTCGTAAGTGCTGAATTCACCGATACTTACGTCAAATTCACGACCTGCGCAATTCCTCGGTATCATTTAGAATGACCTCGTTTATAAACACGGAAAAGCCAGTTGCGCGGCCGACACGCGATCCAAGTGAGATTCTCTGAGACGTCAAAATGGTGCGATCATGGGCGGGCGCAATACCGCGGCGGGGCAGAGCTCGATCATCCCTGCCAGACGCCGGTGGCGCCGCGGCCAAGATTGATGATACGTTGTAGAAGTCGCTCGTAGGAAATCCCGGCGGTATGGGCGGCCTCGGCGAAGTCCTCGCCGTAGGCAAGCTGCGGATTGGGGTTGGATTCAAGGATGTAGAGCTGGCCGTCGTCGGACAGGCGGAGGTCCATTCGTGCATAGCCGGTCTGCCCGAGGATGCGATAGGCCCGCTTGCACAGCTTGGAAATGCGCTCGGCCAGGCCGTCCTCCAGTTCGGCGGCCGCTTCGCTCCGCACCCCGGTTCGCTCCTGGTAGGCGTAGTCCCATTTAACCTTCTGGGTGGCGATGCGCATGGATCCTTCAGCCAGATTGTCGAAATGGAGTTCCCAGATCGGCAGCGTGAAAAGGCGCTGATTGCCCAGAACGCCGACATAGAATTCCCGGCCGTTAATGTATTGTTCGGCGATGGCGTCGGTATGCAGCTCGTCATGAATTCGGGCAACCTGCTCGGCCAGTTTGTCATCGTCGCGGACCACCGATGCCTGGGTGATTCCCATCGACCCGTGTTCGGTGGTCGACTTGACGATCAACGGAAACTCCAGACGAGACGGTCGCTTGCTGCGCCGCTCTCGCGAGAAAACGTGAAAATCAGGCACGCGAATGCGATGAAACTTCAAGAGTTTTTTGCTCAGCGGCTTGCTGTAGGTCAGCATCATGCCCGCCGGATTGCAGCCGGTGTAGGGCTGGTGGATCAGCTCCAGATAGCCGAGCAGGTAGGGCACGAAAACGCCGTGGCCTCCGAATTCCTCGAGCAGGTTGAAAACGATGTGCGGTTTGAATTCCGCAAGGGCGCTGCCCACGGCGTTCAGGTCGCTGGCCACGCCCAGCACCTGCGTATTGTGCCCCATTTCGCGCAGCGTCGAGATGACGTCGAACTCGGTCTTGAACGGAGCGACCTGCTTGTCGGTCAGGCCCTCGATGGAGTCCGGAGGGACGAAGGTCTCGTGTACCAATGCCAGAATGCGGCACTTACTCATAATGCCACCCGGTGTCGGCCGCTATGGAGGTAGTTCATGGTCTGGACGGTGACCAACACGGTCGCGTCCAGCTTGACCTCTTCCTCAGGCCGATCCACGAACAGCTTCAGTTCGGCGCATCGCTCGACCATTTCCTTGAGCACTTGGTCGATCGTGTACTGGTATTCGCCGGTCCAACGGGTGACCATTTTGCGGAGGTCTCCGCGAATGCGCCGAAGGAATTTTTCGGCCCGCTCGGCGTTTTCGCTCTTGGGCGAAGAGGTGAACAGCTTTCGAAGATCGCGGTCGTAAAACTCGGGATAGTCCTCGCCGTAGCGAGCCCGCTTGTCGGCGTAGTGCTCGGCGAGAGTGGTCTTGAGGCCGCGAATCGGAGCGATCTGGGCCCGCGTGCGCACCAAAGGGGCGACTCCGGCCAGCTCGCCCATGAGCTGATCGACGAATTCGAGTTTTTTCAGGGCCCGCCAGCCCGCGTACCGCTTCTGCCACATCGAATTAGGCGTCAGCCACACGGCGAAGGTCTCGGCGAAGTCCTCGGCCGGATGGCTCTGGGCGTACCAGTAGTCGAGGTGGAGGACGTAGCTTTTGCTGTAGGGTTTAGGCTGGTAATACTCGGGATAGGGCTGCGAGGTCTTGCCGAAAACGCGGATCCACTTTTTCTTGTGATGCAGGCGGTAGGCGTTGTTGATGGCGTGTCCGACTTCGTGGCGAATGATGCGCAGGCACCATTCAGGCGTTCCGCCTTCGACTTCGAGCATCTGCCGTCGTTCGAGTTCCATCAGGCGCGGATGGGCGAGATAGAAGGGGATGGCAATGCCGGGGATTCCGTCGGGCGTGAACCACTCGTCGGAGATCCAGAAGTGCGGCCGTGCGAGGATTTTCTTCGAACGAAGCTCATTCATCACCTGACGGATCAGGCCTGTGAGCCAGGTTCCCTGGATTTTCAGGCCCAGGTCGCAAAGAGGTTGCTTCATCAGCTCGTCGTCGCGCAAGGCGACCCACGGCGGTTCGGTTATTCCGCCGGGTCTTGGTGTATCCTGGGAAGGTTGTGTGGCCACCAAAAAGAACCTGACTCGAGAATCCGACACTCTGCCCGGTCGGTGCGATCACTCCCGGATTTCCGTTTCCGGAGCCGAGACCATCGCGGCGACCGCTCCCTTTGTGTCGCGGCTCTGAACTGGGCTGCGACTTTTCGGCCCGAACCCAGTGGATCGGGCAGGTCGAGGAACCCAAGGGCCCGCTCAATCTATCGGCCGAATCCGATTCGGGCTAGGTTCATCGCGATCAACCCGAAGTAAGATGTCTCGCGAGGTAGCCGACGATGGTTTCGTAAAGGCGAGTGGTTATCAGGGGGTCGGCCACCATGTGTGTAAAATCGCTCAGGACCAGAAAATCGTGCGGACGTCCGGCCCGAAAGAGCTCATTGGACATTTTGAGGCTGTGCATGAAGTAAACGTTGTCGTCGGCGGTGCCGTGAATAATTAAGAGCGGCCGTTCGAGCTTGTTGGCAAAAGTCAGGACAGAGCTGTTGCGGTACCCCTCAGGATTCTGCTCGGGCAGGCCCATATACCGCTCGGTGTAATGGGTGTCATAATCTTGCCAGTCGGCGACCGGTGCCCCGGCCACGCCGACCTTGAAGAAATCCGGGCGCTGCATCACCGCATGGGCCGCGAAGTAACCGCCGAACGACCAGCCGTAGATACCGATCCGGCTCAGATCCATTTCTCGGTACTTTCGGCCGAGCGCTACCATGGCCGTGATCTGGTCATTCAGGGGAATCTCTATGAGATTGCCCTTGATAACCCGCTCCCATTCCCGGCCGCGCCCGGGCGTCCCCCGGCCGTCGATCGAAACGACAATGAAGCCGTGATCCGCGATCCATTGCTGAAGGAGGTATCGACGAGGGTTGGCGATGACCGTTTGGGCGTGAGGTCCGCCGTAGACGGAGTTGATGACCGGATAAGTTTGACGAGGGTCGAAGTTGCGCGGGCGGACGATCACTGCGTTGAAACCTGAGTTACGTCCAACCGTCGTGAGCTCGATTTTGGGAATGAAAGGCGGCTCATCGCCGACGGAAGTCAGGCCGCCCAGTATTTGACCGTCCACATGCCTGACCTGTTGCAACCTTTTGCCGTTCAGAAGCGAGGCGGAGTAAACAAATACCTCGTGCCCTTCTCCAAAAGTGGCAGAGTGTTGGCCGGGATCGTGGCTCATCTTGTAAGGTTCTGCCGGTATGCCCGACAGATTGATTCGATACAGATGTATCTGAGTTGGATCCTGGCTCGCGGACACATAAGCGTACCCGCCGCGCGAGTCGAAATGCTCGAGACCCTGCAAACCAAAGTCGGGGGCATTGAGGGTGCGGATCAGACCGCCGTCGCGGCCGCGCAGCTCGAGCTGCCAGCCGCCTGCTCGCTCGGTCATCCATAGGAAAGCACTGCCATTGGGGAGCCATTTGGGAACCGCCTGCTCGAGGTTCAGCCAGGCGGGGTCGCGCTCGATCAGGAGGACTGATGTGCTTCCGGTTTCTGCGTCGGCGGCCAAGAGTGCCTGTTCGGTTTGTTCACGGTTCTGTACGAGGATCGTAAGCGGCGAGCCGTCCGTCCATCGGACAGTCGCAAGATAGGGATAAGTCTGGCGATCCCAATGAATCCATGTCGTTTGGCCGCCTTCGCGGGACATCACCCCAAGTTGTACGACGGCGTTTTCCTTGCCGGGGCGGGGATAAGACCAAGACTGGGGGGGGCGATCCGGTCTGGCCGCATCGAGAATGTGGAAAACTTCCATGTCAGCGCGGTCGGTACGCTGATAAACCAGTCTTTCACCATCGGGCGACCACCAGTAGCCCTCTCGCCGCCCCATTTCCTCCTGGGCGACAAATTCCGCAACCCCAAAATCGACTGTGTCGCTTGCGCCCGTTGTCAGTTGGGTTTCCTCGCCGGTATCAATCTCGATGACGTAAAGGTCTCCGTCGCGCACGCAGGCAATGAAGCGGCCGTCGGGAGAGAATCGCGGGTCAATCGGAAAGCCTTTATCGCTTTTCAGTTCTCTTACCCGGGCAGTCGCCCGTTCTACGACGAAGAGTCTACCGGACAGGGGCACAAGGATCTTCGTGCCATCCTTGCTGAGTTGATAGCCAGCAATTCCGCGGGCGGACATTCTCATGCGCTCGCGCCGGGCCTTTTCCTCCGGTGAAAGTTCTTCCTCCGCGCCGCGCAGAATGTCGTCGGCGGTCAGGAGAACACGCTCCTGCCCGGTGGAGGTGTTGAATTCGTAAAGATCCTGAACGAAACTGCGCGCCGGGGAACGGAGGAAAAGCACGGCGCTTCCGTCGGGGACAACTTTGATGCCCGTGGGCACGCCGGATGAGAATCGGCGAGTAGCGGCGAACTGCTCAAGGAATCCCGGATCGGCGATGGACGTCTTCGCACGCGTCGCTTGCGTTTGCTCCTGTTTTTCGGGAGGGGGTTGCCGGTCGGCCAGGGTATCACGTGCCGTGCCTCGACACCCAGCCAGCACAATGCCCGTTAATAAGACAAGTAGTAGCATTCTACGCATGAGGCTGCTCCGAACTGATCCAATCCGATCGATGGGCGGGCATCATACTTGCGCGAAATTTCGATGCAAACAATGCCCCCGAGTCAGGAGGGACGGACCGCCTGAAGTCGCGGGATGGCAATCAGTTTTCGCGAAATTGATTCCGGGCTTGGGCCTGATCCGGCACGTCGAAAAAGATCGGGCGAATGTTCTCAGTTCAGCGAGGGCTCGGCAGGACCGACGAACCCCTCGTGGGTGGTCATTTGCATCTTGTCATAGAATGGCCGGCGGGAGTCAGAGGGCCAGACCCGACCGGTATGGAATTCAAAGGCCAGCCCTTTGGGGCGAGCAGGCGAGGAAGCGGAGAATCGGACCACGGGGCAGTTCGGCGGGAATGTGCGGATTTTGCAGCCTGTATGTAACAGGGGATTAACATCAGGAGCGGATTGTATCGATCCGCTCATAGGATGGCTGTTGTATAATGGGTGCGGGTAAACTATTCGTTGTTAAGGTCGAGCTCCTGACGGCGCTCGCCAGGTAACCAATTAGTCATCAATTCAAGAAAAGGGAAGTCTGCTCATGACCAAACGCCGAACCGTGGTGGTGGTGGAAGATGAAGACGCCATACGCCGAGCGATTTGCGACGTGCTACGCGTCTCCGGTTTCGAGGTGGTCGAGGCGGCCGATGGCGTGACCGGGCTTCGAGAGGCCCAGCGGGCCGGGGTGGATCTGGTTCTGCTGGATCTCCTGCTTCCCAAAATGGACGGGTTCGACGTTCTGGCGGAACTCCGAGTAACGCACGCATCACTGCCAATCATCATCCTGACCGCTCGCGGGTCGGAAGATGACCGGGTGCGCGGATTGCGGGGTGGGGCGGATGATTATGTGGTCAAGCCGTTCTCCGCTCGCGAGCTTCTGGCCCGCGTGCAGGCGGTTCTTCGTAGAAGTCCGGAGCGGCCGACGCCTGTTGTGCGTATTTCCGCCGGTGATACGACCGTGGACTGCGCCCGGCGTGAAGTTCTTCTCCCCGATGGGGAGCGCGTGGCGCTCTCCGAGATGGAAGCCGATATCCTACAACGACTGGCGGCGCACGCGGGGCGCGCGGTCTCACGCGAGGAACTCCTGGCGTCCGTATGGG
>JBGTDB010000375.1:0-7549 GCA_041748515.1 Phycisphaerae bacterium | reverse complement strand
CGTTCGAGTGCTGGGCATCACCGTCACGCCGCCGTTTGGTTTTGGCTGCGTCACTGACAACGTCGTAGACCTCGTCGGTTCAAACGTTCCGGGCAATCCCGGAAGCTGCCCATTCCCTGACGGCACGTCGTCCTTCGAGTCCTGGGGCCCTGCAACGGCTATCGTCGCGGCGGCCGGCCCTTCCTTCTGGACCGCGGGCGGTGCCCGCCTCATCGTCCCCATTGCCGACGAGGGGCCGTGCAATGGCGACCTGCCGGATGGTTGCAATGACCCCGGTGACGATCGCGACTCTCTTGAGAATGCCATCATGGTCGCGGTGAGCAATGGCGTTGTGGTCTCGCCGATCGCCGGAACCAACACCGGGGCCTGCGCGATCGGTTTGATGAACGCCCTCGCCGCCGGGACCGGAGGAACCAGCTTTCAAACGAAAAGCCCAAAGTTCGACATGGCCGACGCCATACGACGAATCGTCACGGACATCTGCACGATCAGTGAAGAGTGCGACGACGAGCAGCCCTGCACCGAGAACGACGTATGCCGCGACGGCGTCTGCACGGGAACGCCGATCCCAGGCTGCCGTCTCTGCGTCACCGCGCAGGATTGCGAGAATGGAGACGCCTGCACCCTGCCGGCCTGCGAGGTCGGTGCGTGCGCTTATCATCCGAATTACGACGCGGCAACCCAATGCTGCAATCCGCAGGACGGGGAGCTCATGCCGCTGGACGACGGCGATCCGTGTACCCTCAATGTCTGCGATCCCCGCACTGGCCGGGTAGCGCATCCGCCCGGTCCCGCGGGCGCCGAGTGCGACGACGAGCAGGTTTGCAAGGTGATGGATCAGTGCGACGGCGCCGGCCGTTGCGCGGGAACTGACATTTCACTTATTCCATGTGGTTCGGACGACGACTGCTTCGGGCAGATTTGCGATGTCGATGCAGGTTATTGTCTTTGCACCGAAGCGCCGGAGGTTTGCCTTGTGGCTCGTCTCGGCCCGCTCCCGGAGGATTACTGCTATCCGGCGGGAGAGCCGTTCAAGGTTGATGTCACGCTCAGCAGCGGTGAATCGACGATCTCCGGCGGCCAGTTCAACGTCGCCTATGACCCGAACGTCCTGGATCTCGTCTCAATCGAGCCGGGAGCATTTGGCGACGTGGCTTCACCTTTTTCTTTCGAGATTTATCGATCGATCGACGAAACTGTTGGTCGTATTTTTTACGCGGTCGGTGTCCCGTTGGGAGGGCAGGGGACACGGGGTCCTGCGATTCTGGCGACGATTACCTTTGCGGGGCGCGCCGTGTGCAGTTCCGACGAGCTTTGCTTTATCGACGAGAATCCGAAGACGACCCGATTGGTGAACAGTGCCGGGCACGGTGTACCTTTCACAACTTGCTGTAGCGGCGAACTGACCATCGGTGGTCCGCCGCCGCAACTGGCATGTCCACAGGATATAACGGTCAATTCCGACGCCGGGGACTTCTCCGCGACGGTTACGTGGAGCCCGATCGTCGCGCCGGATGATTGCGACGGTCCGGCGGATCTGGTTTGCATTGGCGACGGCGAGAATGGACTGATTCTGGATCATCTGGCCCTTGCCGGCGGCGAAATACCGGCCGGGAAAAGTACGTTTACCTGCACGGCGGTCGGCGCGTGCGGCGCGACAAGCTCCTGTTCCTGGAACGTCTTTGTCAAGGATCTGAATACGGTGATCGTTGACTTGCAGTTTTCTCCGACCATGGCGACCGCACCGGTTGAGCGATGCATCGAGCTGGAGTTTTATTCGTCCTGCGGTGAGCCCCCTGTGGTGATTTCCAGGACGGTGACCCTAGGGCCGCCCCATCATTCTCCGGGGAAAGTCGAAGGCGTTGTTGCAAATGTTCCCGCGGGCGAATACCAGTGCGTTACGGCCCGCGACCCGAAACACACGCTTCGTTCCAGCGCTGCGCTCGAAATCGTCAGCGGAAAGTACGTCGCGAAGTTTCTAGGCAATCCGGCCACCGGCGGCAACTGGTTGATGAACGGAAATCTCGACGGGAACGCCGTCATCGACGGCATTGATCGCGCCATACTTCAATCTCAGATGCAGATGACTCGCCAGGTAAACACGCCGTGCGGCGGAGCCCCCGGCTTCCACGCCGATCTGAGCGGCAACGGTTTCGTGGACCTGATCGACTTGGGTATGCTCGATGTGAACCATTTGAAGGCGGACATGCCTCATTGTTGCACCGGCTTTGGCTTTACGGCCGATTCGCAAGAAGGGCTCAGCGAAAGCGGGCTCGAGCAATTGGAGATTCTCGGGTTCACTGATACTGCCGAAGCTGATGCCAACGAAGACGGCGTGGTTAACGACCGGGATGTGATCCTGCTCTTTGAAAGACATCGACGCAGGGGCATCGAGCAGAAGTACGGCCCCGGCGAGTGACGCGCGGCTGACATCAATTCTTATTTCGCCGGCGCGGCCGGTTTGCGTGAATGCACGACCGACGCGATGACCGACGCGGCCAGAATCAGAGCCACCAACCCCAGCGACCAACCGATCGGGATGTGAAATGCCAGCGCCTTCTGGATCACCATTTTGACGCCGATCAGTATCAGCACCGCGGACAAACCAAAGGCCAGATAATGGAATTGGTCGATGACGCTGGCGAGTACAAAATACAGCGCCCGCAATCCCAGAATAGCGAAGACGTTTGACGTGTAGACGATGAATCGATTCTGCGTGACGCCCAGAACGGCGGGGATGGAGTCGGCCGCGAAAATGAGATCCGTCGTCTCCATCAGCAGCAGGACCAGAAACATCGGAGTGGCCAGCAGCACCCCGTTTTCTCGCACGAAGAAATGAGCGTCCCGATAGCCCTGCGTGATGGGAAACAGCCGTCGCGCCCAGCGGATGACCAGGTTATTTTCGAGTTCGGCTGGCGCGTCTTTCTTCAGCACAAGCCGTACACCGGTTACGATCAGAATGACGCCGAACACGTACAGCATCCAGTCGAAGGTCTCAATCAGCCAGATGCCCACAAGAATGAACACGAGCCGAAAGACGAGCGCGCCGATGATCCCGTAGAACAGCACCTTGTGCTGGTACTGTGCCGGCACCGCGAAATACTTGAAAATCACGGCAAAGACAAAGATGTTGTCCATGCTCAGGGCTTTTTCGATCAGGAACGCGGTGAAGAACTCGAGGGCCACTCGGCCGCGGTCTTCGAGGGGGACTTCAGCGAACCACCCAAGATAGATTCCCAGGTTGAAGATCAGCGCCAATGCGATCCAGACGACGACCCAGCTCATCGCCTCTTTGAATGAGACTTTGTGCGACTTGCGGTGAAAGACGCCCAGGTCGAGGGCCAGCATGGCCGCTACGAAGACGCTGAAGCCCACCCACCATTCCCATGATGTTGCCAATGCCGTGTGTCTCCGATGAGAACGCAAATGCCGTTTAGCGGATTCAGGTAGTGACGCCGGCTTTCAACCGGTGGAGCCTGGTCGCGCGGGCGCGGGGTGCGATACTGGTTTTCCTTTCACATGGACAACGTTGAGATCATACAAGCCGGCCCGCAGCTTTCTCGACGGCTTCGACCAGCGTGCCCGAGGTCAGGATTGTTTGTGCGGCCGCCATGTCTTCGCCATACTGGCGATCGGCGTCGGCGTGTGCGATGGTTTCCCGCACGAGGGCGTGAGCGGTCCGCGGCCCGACCCCCGCGCGAAGGGGGGCGCGAAAATCCAACGCCTGAGCGGCGCAGAACAGCTCGATGGCCAGGACGGTCTCGACGTTTTCCAGCACTTGCAGACACTTGCAGGCCGCCCGGGCGCCCATGCTGACGTGATCCTCCTGGCCCAGCGAGGTGGGGATGGAATCGACCGAGGCCGGCGTGCAGAGCCCCTTGTTTTCACTGACCAGAGCCGCGGCCGTATATTGCGGCAGCATCAGGCCGCTGTTCAGCCCCGTGTCACGCATCAGGAGGACGGGCAACTCGGCAATTCCGCTCAGCAACAGATAAATGCGTCGTTCGCTGATTGAGCCCAACTCCGAAAGTCCGATCGCCAGGTAATCCAATATCAATGCCAGCGGCTCACCGTGAAACAATCCGCCGCTGATGACTTCAGGTCCACCCCCTGTCGACTTCCGGTCGAAGACCAACGGATTGTCGGTAACCGAGTTGAATTCTATTTCAAGAACGATGCAGGCATGGCGCAGTGCGTCGCGGAAGGCCCCATGAACCTGCGGCACACACCGCAGGGAATATGGATCCTGAACCCTATCGCAGCCGATGTGCGAGGGAAGGATTTCGCTATCGGCCAACAACTGCCGGATATTAACCGCGCACTCGATAGCCCCCGGATGCGGCCGCAACCGATGAAGCCGCTCATCGAACGGCCTCGCGCTCCCAGCGAGTCCTTCGAGCGACATGCTCGCTACGATGTCCCCGATCTTGGCCAGCCGCCGGGCGCGAATCGCGATGGCCGCGCCGTAAGCCGCCATGAATTGCGTACCGTTTATCAGAGCCAGCCCTTCCTTCGGGCCAAGCGTGATCGGGTCCATTCCCAGCTGCGAAAGTATCGATTTCGCTGGAACGCGGCGGCCGTCCAAATCCACTTCGCCGTGGCCTATCATGGGGAGAACCATATGGGCCAGTGGGGCGAGGTCTCCGCTCGCTCCGAGCGATCCCTGCGTCGGAATTACCGGAAGCGCGTCGGCATCCAGCATCCGCATCAATGTTTCGAGGGTCGCTCTCGATATGCCGCTGTACCCATGAGTCAGTGCTTTGATTTTCAGAAGCATCATCATGCGAACGATTTCAGGCGGAGCGGGTGGCCCAACGCCGACGGCATGGGAAAGAATCAGGTTGGTCTGCAACGTGCGAAGGTCGGTTCCTGGAATGCGCTTGCGACAAAGCGAACCGAAACCGGTATTGATTCCATAGGCCGCGTCGGCCCCCGCGGCGATTTGTTCGACGCATTTGGCGCCCGCGTCGACCGTGTCCCAGACGGCCGGATCCAGGCTTACGTGGATTGGTCCGGCATGTACTTGTTCCAATTGGTCCAGCGTGAGCGGATCATTGTTCAGCGGAATCGTATTGCGCGCAGCAGCCGGTCTTGCGCGTTGGCCGGGTTGTTTTCGCTGAGGCGAGGTCATAGAAGGCGAATTATAGGCGGGGGCGCTTGGTCCGCCATGAATCGTGCGAGTCTGGTTGCGCCAGCGCGCACCACGCGACCGTCCGGGCCTCCGGCAGCTTAAACTGTCAAACCCATCCAGGCCGGGGCAAACCACACCAGCAGCCAAATAGTCGCAAAGGTGTACAGGCCCGCGACCACGTCGTCACCAACCACGCCCAGCCCGCCGGGCCAGGACCGCTCAATCCAACCGGCGGGCTCAATTTTGGCGATGTCGAAGGCCCGCTCGATTAGAAAGGCTGTAAGTGCGATCTGCCAGGTGAACGGGAACAAAATGACGGCGAACCAATACCCCACGATTTCGTCCCAAACGAGTTTGCGGCTGTCCTTCTCGCCGAGGAATCGGTCTCCGATTTGGTGGATCCAGATGGCCAAACCGGTCAGTACAGCCAAGCCGAGAACCCGATAAGTCAGGGGCCATCCGTGGCTCCAATAAAAAAGGGGGATACCGATACCGGCTACAGTGAGTGTTCCAGAAGCCGGCAGGTGGCCGAAAGGCCCGATCGAACCGATGAAAAGGACGACTTGCCGGGACAGATTCGGTGATGAAGCCTGGTCCGATTTCATCCGCAGATCCTCAGCGGGCTCACCATGCTCGAATTTGGCCCCAGTGGCCATGCTCCCTTATGGCGGAATGCGTCGGCCGACGGGTGTGGCCTGAAGGCCGCTAAGGCCTTTTTACGCAAACGCAGTAAGCAAATGCCGCGAGACGAAATCGTCCCGCTGCTGTGTTGTTGCCCAAAAGAAACGCATCGGCAAAGCATCGTTGCCTAGAATAGCCGAACGCCATCGGCATGATAGAGATGGAATAAACCGTCACACATGGCGGTAACGCAAGGGTAACATAGCGATGATGGCGTTACCGGAATCCGTCGAAACGATGTATAACCGGGA
The DNA here is from genome assembly GCA_041748515.1 of Phycisphaerae bacterium. Taxonomy (GTDB): domain Bacteria; phylum Planctomycetota; class Phycisphaerae; order UBA1845; family UBA1845; genus JBGTDB01. Next base: position 1,486 of record JBGTDB010000375.1, on the reverse strand, counting down.
TTCGGCGTCGGCCGCGCATGTTCCTACACTCTGACTTCTGCAACTGGCTCGCGGTTTGGCCCGCTCGACTGGGATTAATTGTTCGGCGAGTTTTTGGCAATCGCGTCGAATTTCTTATTTTGTGGTTTGAAGAGTCTTCAAACAGGTGGGTTTGGCACATGGATCAAAAGAGTGTAATTCTAGTAAGAGGAAAAGGGATGATGAAGCTTGCACGTTGCGCATTGTCGGCGGGCTTGGTGCTCGGATTGGTGGGATCGGCGGCGTTCGCGAAGTCGCCGAAAGAAAAGGCTTTGTTAAAGTACCGGGTGGACGACAAGCGGGTTCAGACTGAGGATGGGATTCTCCCCCCTCCGCAAGTTCGTGCTCCAGTCGATGTTAAGGGGCCCAAGCCCATCATAAAGCCAGAGTCCGAGGTTCACGACTTTGGCACCGTTTGGACCGGGCCCGATCTCCTGCATTCATTCACGCTGACGAACGCCGGCGATAAGGCGCTGGAGATTTCCGCCGTTCGGCCTTCCTGCGGTTGCACCATCGCCGGGACTTACCCCAAGAAGCTTGAACCTGGCGAGTCGGGCGAGTTTCCGTTCAAAATGCAGAGCAACAAACTTCGCGGCAATTTCGCGAAACATATTACCATCACCTCGAACGATCCGATTACGCCGAATCTCAGACTGACCCTTCGCGGTGACGTCCGGCAGCATGTTGACGTGACGCCGGCCACGGCCAGCTTCGGACGGATTACCGACCAGGAGCCGAAGACCCGCGAACTGATGATTACGAACAATTCCGATGGACCGCTCGAACTCGAGATCATGCCGCAGACCGGCGATCCGTTCGAATACAAATTGAACACCGTGGAAAAAGGGCGCCGCTACTCGTTGCAGATCACGGCGAAGCCACCTTTCACCGAGGGATCGATGAACGGCAACTTGGTGCTTGCCACGAATGTCGAAAAGCAGAAAGAGATCATCGTTCGTACGGTTGCCACCGTTCCACCGCGTATTGAGATTCTCCCGAATGCGATCATGCTTAGTGAGCGCGGCGAAGTGAACTCGGGCCGGCCGATCTCTCGGATCATTCGGTACACGAATTTTGGCGACAAGCCCGCGAAATTGCTTGAGGCGACGGTTGACGATCCGGCCGTAACGGTCGACGTTCGCGAGCGGAAGGAAGGCGAGGCCTACACGGTTGAAGTGCAGTTGCCGGCGGGGTATTTGCCGCCCCCCGAAGGCCGAACCATCGTACTGAAGACGGATGACGCCGAAAAGCCCGAGATTCGTGTGCCCATTACAGGCCCGCGTCGCCCCACTCAAACGGCCAAGGTCGAGCGTCCCAAGCCGGAAGATATGATTGGAAAGCCTGCTCCGGCGTTCGCCCTGAAAACTGTGGATGGCAAGGCACTCTCCAGTGACACGGTCAGGGAATCCGTGACTGTCCTGAATTTCATGGCCGCCAATTGCGGCTTTTGCAAGAAACAGATTCCTCG
>JBGTDB010000374.1:0-3973 GCA_041748515.1 Phycisphaerae bacterium | reverse complement strand
ACGCGGACTGGGTGGTCAAGGTCATCGACGTGTTTCCGCCGGATGCGCCCGACCCGCCGGATGCGCCCGCGGGCTGGCATGCGAGCCATGCGCAGATGAAAGTTCGCAGTGAGGTATTTCGAGGTCGCTTTCGCAACAGCTACGAACACCCCGAGCCCTTTGTGCCCGATCAGCCCACCAACGTGAAGTTTGAGTTACAGGATGTGCTGCACACCTTCCAGCCGGGCCACCGCATCATGGTGCAGATTCAGAGCACCTGGTTTCCGCTGGTCGATCGCAATCCGCAGAAGTACGTGCCAAACATCTTTCAGGCCGAAGAAAGCGATTTCCAGAAGGCCACGCATCGCGTGTATCACTCGACCCAGTACCCGACTCGGCTGAAAGTGGGGATTCTGGATTGAGAAAGGCGCAAGAAAGAAGCCCCGCCGACGGCCGAGCGCAAACAGCGCCACTCATGGCCTACGCGAGGCTTCACCCGTAAGGGTCTGTCCCTTAAACAACCGGGACTGAGGTCGTCTGACCTCTATTACATTATGCGCATCGGTTTCCCCAAAGGCAAATGAAATCCGATGGAATAATCCGAGTTTTGACCGGCCGAAACGAACTTGATACGTGCAGATAACTGATGACCTTGGCCGGATTTCTTCCCAGCTATGGTACGATACTTGCAGGACTCGGAAACCGGTGCTCGATCGGACAAAGAGAATCCTGACCGGGTTTCGGCCTGGGGTGCCGTGCGCCTGGAATCGGAAAGCCTACTCGAACTTGATAAGTGAAAGCGTTGCCGATGACTGCACGCCTCAAATCAAGAATTGCCCGCCTGCTCGCGGATCCAGTCGCGCATGCGCTCGGGCGGCTTGGCGATACGCCACTGGCCGTGTTCTTGTACAAGCATCAAGACCACTTCGCGCTGTGGACGGCCCTTGGCCGCGGGGTGATCGGCATCGAGGCGAACCTCGGCCAGTACCAGATACACCGTTTCAAGCTGTTCGTCGGCTCCACCTGACCCACCGGTCGCATTCTCTTCCCCTTTCGCCATACCGACATCGGCCTCGCCCGCATCGACCGGGGATCGATCGCCTGGGGACGCCTGGTTACCACCGACGGCCACCATCGCTTTGCGGAGCGCTCGAACACGGATCTGCTCAACGGCCTGCCAGCCTTCCTCGAATTGGTTTTTCGGGAGCGGCTCCTCTCGAACCGACCAGAGGAGTCGAAACGGCTCGTACTCGCCGCCGCCGCAAATCGACATGGCCCGGACGACAAACGCGTTGACGCTTTCGTCGGCCACCCTCATGTCGTCTGGGAATGTGAGCATGCCGGATGGCTTGTGCGGCGTTGTTTCGAGCGACTCGGTCGTTTGCCTCGACGGTGGTTCGTCGTCATCGCGACAGGCGCACGCGACGAGAACGCAGACCGATGCGGCCGCAAGTATTGAGAACCGTCCCGCCTTCAGCGAATGCCCTCGCTTCCGAATATGGCCGTGGCCCTTTGTTTGTCGCGGTTCGTTATCAGCTTGCGGTGAAACATGTGGCACGGGCGTCTCGCCCGCATTCTCACCGGCGAGACGGCGGTGCCACACGGATTCCGTTGACCTCTGCCACGCGCTGCTAATCGCGGGCTCAGTTAAACTCTGCGAATTCATAGGTCGAATTGTTTTGCGCTGTGCCTTGTACTCTCACATAGATTGGCGTTGCCGATCGCGAATTCCAGGAAAAACGCCATCAACAGCATAGCCGATGGCAAGCCATCGCCCAATGCCGGACGATCTCGCTTCATCGCACTTTTGGATTGCTTCGCTTCATGCGGGCTTGTACACGTCCGTGCTGAGATACTTCAAGCCCGAATCCACCATCAGCGTGACGACCGTGGAGCCCGGCCCCAATTGTCGGGCGACGCGAATCGCGGCGATCACGTTGGCTCCCGAGGACGTTCCGGCAAAGATCGCTTCCTCCCGGGCCAGGCGCCGGGCCATGTCCTTGGCGTCCGCCGTCCTGACGGCCATGACCTCATCCACCAGGTTCGGCTCCCACAGCGGCGGCGTATAGCCAATGCCCACGCCTTCGATTTTGTGCGGCCCGCCCTGGCCACCGAGGAGCACCGAGGATTCTGCCGGCTCTACGACGGTGATCCTGACTTTTGAGTTGTATCGCTTAAGCACCGTTGCGACGCCGCGCGAGGAGGCCGACGTGCCCACGCATTGGACAAAGGCGTCAACTTCTCCTCTTGTTTGAGTCCAGATCTCTTCGCCCAGAGAAAAATAGCCTGCAATGCTGTCTTCATTTTTCAATTGATCCGTCCAGTAGGTATCGGGCGAACGGCTGATTTCGTCGGCGGCGCCGATCATGTCCTGAATCAGCTTTCTGGTTGTGAGCCCGCCCTCGCTCTTAACCAGCGTGAGCTCCGCACCCAATGCCGACATGTGATCGAGTTTCTCACGACTGAATGCGTCGGACGTCACGATGTGCAGGCGGTAGCCCTTGGCCGCGCAGATCAGCGCCAAAGAGGTGCCGGTGCTGCCGCCTGTGTATTCGACGACGGTGTATCCCGGGCGCAGTCGTCCGTCCTGCTCGGCGCGGGCAATCATGGCCTGGGCCATCCGATCCTTCATGCTGCCCGTTGGATTCTCCCACTCAAGTTTTGCAAAAACCTTTCCGCAATCGGGCGGAACGACGTGCCGGAGTTGCACCAGCGAGGTGTTCCCAATGGCCTTTAGAATATCGCCGGTGATGTGCAATGTGTTCTGCCCCACGCAGCGTCTAGGTCTATTTGAAGAACGACGATTCGGTTGAGGAATCTGACGCCCCTTAAATGCCGTATTCCCGCCACTTTTGCTCAACCAGCGCTGCGATGGCCGCGCTCATTCCCAGCTCTTCCGGCCAGTGGCGGACGAGGCCCTCGCCGGCGATCTTTCGCGTGGCGTCGATGCCAATCTTGGCCCCGGTTCCGTAATACGGCGTGGCGTGGTCGAGGATGTCGCACGGTCCGTCCACGATCACCGCGTCCCGCCGCCAGTCGACGTTGGCCCCCATGTGGAAGAGCACGTCCTGTTCGTCGTGAACGTTCACGTGCTCGTCCACGACTACGATCATCTTGGAAAACATCATCTGCCCGGCCCCCCAAATGCTGCTGATGACCTTGCGGGCCTGCATGGCGTATTCCTTGCGGATTGCGACGAACACGCAGTTGTGGAACGCCCCGAACATCGGCAGAGAATAATCGACGATGTCAGGAATGAGCATTTTCAGCAGCGGCAGAAAAATCCGTTCGGTGGCCTTGCCAAGATAGTAGTCCTCCTGCGGCGGCTTGCCGACTATCGTCGTCGGATAGACGGGCTCGCGGCGATGGGTGATGGCCGAGACGTGAAAGGCGGGGTAACGGTCTGCCAAGGAATAAAAGCCCGTGTGATCGCCGAAAGGCCCCTCGATCAGCGTGCGCTCGATATCGACCCAACCTTCAATGACGATCTCGGCATTAGTCGGTACCTCCATCGGGATCGTTTTGCAGGGGACCAGTTCAATCCCGCCATCGTTCAAGAAGCCCGCGAACAGCAGCTCGCTCACGTCCGGCGGCAGGGGGCAGGTGGCCGCGTAGGGCAGGACCGACTCGCCGCCGAGCACGATGGCCAGCGGCATGCGCTCGCCGCGTTTCTTAAACTTGCGAAAGTGCCGGGCCCCGTCGTGGTGCAGGTGCCAGTGCATGGCGGCAAGTTTGGGGCCGTATACCTGCACGCGGTACATGCCTACGTTTCGTTCGCCGGACTCAGGGTCTTTCGAGTAGATGCCGGCGAAGGTGATGTATCGGCCGGTCCCTTCCCAATCCGCCGGCCAGTCTGAGCCGCGGGTTTCAGCTTGTGCGGCTCGCTTCGCCGGCTTTCCGCCGTATCCCGGTTCACCATCGTGCGGCCAGCATTGGATGATCGGGAGATTGAGCAAGTCCGCGTCATCGGTATGAACGACGTCCTGACACATTC
>JBGTDB010000373.1:0-2039 GCA_041748515.1 Phycisphaerae bacterium | reverse complement strand
ATGGCCGAACGGCTCGCGGGATCGAAGATCACGAACGATTACATCCTGCTGGTTCGTACCGCCGATGGAGCCGCGGAGCGCAGTTTCACCTCTCTGGTGGCGGTCCTGAAGGAAGTCGCAACGATGGGACCGGGGATTGAAATCCGAGAAAAAACCGAGGGCGGCGTACAACGCGCATCCATGCACCTTGCGGAGAAAAACCTCGCCGAAATGGGCTTTGCCATCGAACTATTCCGCCGGAATGACATCATCGGCTTTGCTTCTGGTTCGCGGGCGACTGCCGACGTGATCGCCATGCTGGGCAAGAAAGCCCCGACCGAGTCCCTCGTCCAGTCGGCGCGGTTTCGACAGGCGGTTGCAATGGTCGAAGCTCCGACCGACAGCCTTGTATTTGTCGATACGAAGCAACTTATGGTCGACGTTCGCCAGATCATCGAGACGGCCGCGGCGATGCAATTGGCTCAACAAACTGACGGTCAGCCGGAAGAATGCGAGAAAAAACAAAGAGCCGCGGCCATACAGGCGAAACTTCGCGGCGTAACGGATGAAGTTTTCGCCCTGGCCGACGTGATGGACTTCGTTATCGAGACCGCCTCACTGCGCGGCCGAAAAGATCACACAGATAGCGTTATGAAGTTTCAGGCCGGGAAACAGGATTCGCCGCTCGCCGCCGCCTTTCTGAAGCGACGGGCTTTCGATAATTTTGATCGATATATTCCGGCCAGTGCGACCGGATTCAGCCTCTCGACCGCGGTCGATTTAGAAAGACTGTACCGCGTTCTTGTCTCGGTATTGAACAAGCATTTTCCAGAGGGTGCAGCGAAGCTGGCCCAGGCCCATCTCGAGCTTGCCAATCGATTCGGCTTCGAAATCGAGCGGGATTTCTTTTCCTGGTACAGCGGCGAGTCGATCAGCGTGACGCTTCCGGCCGCCTTCGTTTCACCGTTTGGCGGATCGGACAGCGTAACGTTTCTCCGGGTCAAGGACGGCAAACTGGCATTGGAAAAGACGAACGCGGCCGTCGATTTTCTGGTCAACACGCTCAAGGGTTTCGGGCACACGCTGACGGTGTCTCCGGCTTCGGTCAGTGTTGAAGGCTTCCGCGAGATCACCTATGCGCCGATGGCCGCCCTCGTTCGCCCGGTGGTCGGCGTTCACGAGGATTGGCTGATACTCGGCAATTCGGCCGGGGCCATCAACAAGTGCCTAGCCGTCCGGTCCGGCGAAGCCCCTTCGATTGTTGGCAATACTAAATTTGTCGAAGAAGGCGTCACTCCCAAGGGACCGGTGACCGCCGCGTCGTTCAAGGACACCTCAAAGATGGGCCAGGAAATGGCGGCGATGGCCGCGATGGTGGGATCGTTTGGCGCGATGTTTGTCGCGCAGATTCCCGAAAAGAACGATGACGCCAAGAAATTCAAACAGTTCGCCCAATCGTGCCTGCGCATTGCCGGCAAGCTCGGGCCCGTTCTCCAGAAGATAGACTTCTATAGTTCATCTTCCTCGATGAGTGTTTACGATGGTGAGTTGGTCGTTCGAAGTACGAAGGTAACCACCTACAAGCCTCAGCCGGCGGAAGCCAATACCAAACCCGCTAAATAGGGTGGAAGTACGGGCTAATTGCTGACGCGAATGACGTGTTCTCCGTCTGACAGAAGGACTTCGATCTTTTGCTTTCCCGCGAGAATCTGATCGAGCAGCACGCCGATCGTCTGCTCGCGCCAGCCGTTCAGCAGTTCGACCGATGGCGAGTCGTCTGATCCGCCGCGGGCTCGGTGCCGAGCCAGGTTGCGAATCATCTGCTTGGTGGCTGCCAGGCCATAGGCTAATCCGACGTCCAGACAATGACTCCGCAGCACCGCGGTCAGCAGGCCGACGATTGCTTCCTCGCGAGGCAATTCGAACTCGCGAGCGGCGGGCTCCGGCCAATTCTCCGGAGGCAGAGCAGAGGCCTCAGCAACGACCTGCCCCATCTGATTAATGTGCTTGTCGCTTAAATTCAGCCCGCGCAGCTCGCGAATCTCGTCGCGGGCGGTGAG
>JBGTDB010000372.1:0-2560 GCA_041748515.1 Phycisphaerae bacterium | reverse complement strand
GTAATAAATTCCGAATTCGGACGTTGTCCACTCCCGGGTGAAGAATCGGCCGAGCTTGCATTCGCGCCGCGGAATCGCTGGATGACCAACCGGCGTAATCCGCCAAGAGCGCGCCGTGCCCGTCGGCGCGGCACGCAATATGCTAGCATAGCACATCGGCCGACGTTCGCGAAAGCAAACCCGCGCGTTGCCCGCGTCAAAGCAGGAATCCGCTTTGCTCTTGGAGCCTCGCACGGGTATAATGCAAAAGTCCGATCGGTGCGGCTTCCGGGCACGACAGGGAGTGCTAATTGGCTGAACCGATAACGAACCCTGCGGAGGCCCGCGTCAGGAGCAAAACGACGTACCGACCCCATTTGAGGTTGGCGGTCCGTGCTCCGGCGAGTCACCCACGTTGAACGAAGGGTTCCGTCATTTGCTCCCACCGGCTTTCGGCGGTTGCACCATCCGGACACACTTGGGCTTGCGTTTCGACGCGGGCCCTTTGTCTTTGAATGGCGCGGCTCCCCGCTCAGCCAGGGTCGTTTCACCGATGAAATTGTGATACAGTCTCGCCCATGCGGCCGCTTGTCTTATTCGAGGATCACGGGCTTGAAAACCTTTTGCCGATGGTGTACTGGCGTTCGGTTTTCGAGCTTCGCATCGGCCGGAAGATCATTCTTGATCGAATCGCCCAACGTCTGGGCGCTCCTGTAGCGGGCATCTGGACGCGAGACTGGATCGCCCCCGTGGCCGCACAGCGATGCGGCGCCCCGGCCAACAAACGGATCACCGAACCGACCATATTGATTAACGGCCGATGGATGCCGGATGCGCCGGCGGAGTTCCCAGCCGAGCCGTGCGTCGGTCGAACCGAGGACGGACAGATCGCTTTCATTGTCTGCGACGAGCGACTGGGGGCTGAAATCGCCGCTCGCGACATGCTCACCCGGCCACGGGAGGAGCGTGCCGTCCACGGATTGCCCGTCCACCAGGCACCGGGCAGGGTTTTTTCTTTTCTCTGGGAGCTCATAGCTGATCTGCCCGGCATTCTACGGGCCGAGTGGAACGCCGGTGACGCCGGCATCCATTCCGACCTGGACCCGGACCTGAGAATCGATCAGCCCGACCATTTCCACGTGGGCGAGCGGACCCGGATTCATAGAAACGCCGTGCTCGACACGAGCAATGGGCCGATCTTTATCAGCGACGACGTGTCCATCGGTCCGTTTGTCGTCGTCGAGGGCCCGTCCTACATCGGCCCCGGCACGCGAATCAACCCGCACGCCTGGCTGCACGGCGCTACGGCCATAGGGCCCAATTGCAGAGTCGGCGGCGAAGTCTGCAACAGCGTCATTTGCGGATACTCCAACAAGCAACATCACGGCTTTCTGGGACATGCCTACGTCGGAAGCTGGGTGAATATCGGTGCTGGGGCCACCAACTCGAACCTCAAGAACACCTACGGAACCGTTCGCGTCCCAATCAACGGCAAGGAAGTGGACAGCGGGCAGAGATTCTTCGGCGCCATCATCGGCGACCACGCCAAAATTGGCATCAATGCAGCGGTCCCCACGGGCGCCGTCCTCGGGTTGGCCGCAAGTGTGGCTTCCACCGGCCCGATCCCCAAGTTCGTTCCATCGTTCGGCTGGGTAAGGGGCGAATCCCTCCTTTCCGGCGATCACCTGCGAGCGCTGGATGTCGCGGCCGAGGTCATGGCCCGGCGGAACGTGGAATTGACCGACGACGAAGTTGAGCTGTTTCTCGACCTCGGCGACCGCGCCCGACATATCGAGTCCTGATTCCCCGGGACGTGCCGCATGCGGGATCGGATTCGGCCCCACTATAGACTTTCCGCCGTTTCCTTCCCGCAAGCCGCCGACATGCAGTGGCCGATCTGCGGCATTCAGTCTTGATTCCATTCCTTTTGCGGGCAACGTCCGCATAAACTCGGTCCCGTCCGGCGTCGATAACTCCGAAGAAATGATGTTGTCCAATGGCGTGACAGCGGTTGCTCCGTAGGTCGCCAGCGCGTCAGTCCAAGTTGGGAAATCCGGGATATCAGCATTGAAATCGACGCTAAGATTCCTATGTGTCTGCGGGGCGCGGCCGAATTTCATAAAGATCGCGCCGCTGGTGGACGCCCTCTCCCAGATCCCGGAGTTCGAGCCGATCCTGGTCCACACCGGCCAGCACTACGACCGGTGGATGAGCGAGCTGTTTTTCGACGAGCTTTGCATCCGACGGCCGGATGTCAATCTCGCGGTCGGCAGCGGCTCGCACGCCGCCCAGACTGCCGAAATCATGCGTCGATTCGAACCCGTGTGCGTCGAACATCGGCCCGACTGGGTCGTGGTGGTCGGCGACGTGAACAGCACGCTCGCCTGCGCTCTGGTGGCCGCGAAACTGGGTCTCCGGGTCGCCCACGTCGAAGCTGGATTGCGCAGCTTTGATCGAACCATGCCCGAGGAAATCAACCGGGTGATGGTCGATGCCATCAGCGACCTTCTGTTTGTCAGCGAACCCAGCGGGATTGAGAATCTGAATCGCGAAGGAATTGATCCCGGGCGGATCCACTTCG
>JBGTDB010000371.1:0-5458 GCA_041748515.1 Phycisphaerae bacterium | reverse complement strand
GCAGGCCGACCAGGCCGCCGAAGCCTTGCGGATCGCCAAGGCCGAGGACCCGAATTCCCCAGGAATTCCGCAGCTCGAGAAAGCCCTAGCCGCCGCAAGAAAGCGAGTCCAGGCGCAACTCGGCGAACTGGCCGCGCTCACCATCGCCCAGCAAATGCCCTCGCGTGCCAACCCGACTCGCATTACCTCCGTCTCGGAGTTGCAGGCCATAGCCGCCAACGTCACGTCCGCACCGGTGCATCCGACGCAGATATACGCCTCCGCCCAGGCCATGCTACTGGCGCTGTTTCTCGGCGCCCTCCTGAATTACCGAAAGCGTCACGGCGTGGTCATCGGCGTCCTGTTTCTCATGTACCCCGTGCAACGCATTCTTCTTGAATTGATCCGGGCGGATAACCCGCACGACGTCGCCGGCCTGACCGTTTCGCAATCGCTCAGCGTGCTCATGGTGCCCGCCGCCTTCGTTTACCTCTATTTGCTTTACAAGCGATACCCGATGCAATCGCCCCTCGTCGCCGCCGAACGCGCCGCCCTCAAAGCGGCTGAGGCCAATCAGACTTGAAAGCCGCCGGTTGGCAGTAGGTCTCGGGCGATTCGCCCCGCCCGCGCGGCTTGGACGCAACCTGCCCCGGCGCTATACTGCACGGTTGCGGACCATTGCGAAATTGGGCCGTCGGAGCCACGCGGCTTCGGCCCCCGAATTCTCCGCGGCGAACAATGCAAAAACGAATGCTGACCACGCTAATGGGCATTCGCCGTTTCCTACGAGGCGAACCCGGCGCAGGGCACCCGGGTACACACCGGTATGGCACGAGACTTCTACGAAATCCTGGGCGTTAAGCGCGACGCGACCGAAGCCGAGATCAAACGCGCCTACCGAACACTGGCCAAGAAATATCACCCCGATCGAAACCCCGACGACGTCTCCGCGGAAAAAAAATTCAAGGAAGTGCAGGAGGCCTACCACACCCTCAGCAATGAAGAGAAGCGCACCCAGTACGACCAGTTCGGCGCGGCCGGTGTCGGGAACTGGCAGACCACGCCCCAGGGACAACGCGTTTATCAGTGGGGCGGCGGGTCGGCCGTCGATCTCGACGATCTGGAAGACCTCTTCTCCGCGTTCGGCGCCGGCGCGGACATCTTCGACCGCGTCGGCGGACGAGGTGGCAGACGCCGCGCCGCCGGCAAAGCCGGGTTTAAGGGGGCTGTGCCCCCCCGCCCCCAGCCGCAGAGGGGGATCGATTACGAACAGGATGTCACCGTTACCTTCGAACAGGCCATCCACGGAACCACACTCTCGCTTCGACTCGGCACCGGACACGACGGCCGATCCGAAACCATCGACGTAAAAATCCCCCCGGGTGTAGAGGACGGCCAGCGCATCCGCGTGCGAGGCCGCATCCCCGGCGCTCACGGCGGCGCGCCCGGAAACCTGATCCTTCGCGTCCGCGTACTGCCGCACGCCTACTTCACCCGACGCGGCCCGGATATTTATGTCGATATCCCGATTTCCGTGGTCGAAGCAACCCTCGGCGCGAAAATCGACGTCCCCTCGCTGGAAGGCCGCACGACCGTAACCCTACCTCCGGGGACACCCAGCGGGGCCAAGCTGCGCCTCGCAGGTCGCGGCGCACCCAAGCCAAAGAGCAAGGAGTGCGGCGACCAGTTCGTCGTCATTAAGATTGTCCCGCCGAAGTCGCTGACCGACGCCGAGCGGGAATTGTTTGAACGCCTGAGCGGCCTCGGCGACGCCGACCCGCGCCGCGACGCCCCCTGGAATCGAGAGAAATAATGCTCGGCCGACCCGACTTCGAACATAACCGCATCCGACTTGGCGTCCTTTTCCTCATCATCGGCGGCATTCTCATCATCTGGGCCTGGGGAAGCTGGGTCTTCCGCGCAACTGTCCCCGCTCATTCTATTCCGATGATTCGCGAACCCGGAACGGGGCTCGGCCTGAATACGATTCCGGAAAACGCGCTGCTGGGTTTCGCCATCGCACCAAGTGCGCTGGTGCTGGCCTGGAGCGATCGAATCCGAGAGAACTCTGGGCCGAAGCGCCAAGCCCGCTCGGCGCTTCTGGCCCAGGCCGAGCCGGAGCACGCCGACGAGAAGAAACTCCAACTGCTGTCGTTGACCACGCTGACGCTTATATTGCTGCTGATCGTGTTCTTCTTTGGCAGCTATGCAATCGTTATCGGAGCCCGGCGCTGGCGTGCCATGGCCCTGCGCAAGCGTGCCGCCCCGACCCCCAACGAAGATGTCTGGGCCATGCACAAAACTCCCGACGATGAGCTCGAAGAACCATGACCGCTGTCTCGTGTCCCGGGTCGGATTGATCGCAATCCGTGGCGAGGCTTGTGTGGTGCCGGTTTCCAACCGGTGAGGACACGGGATGAAAGCCCGTTCCAAACGTTGCGCCACGGGCTTCCAATGGGTGATCGCTGCGATTCCTGAGAGAATATGCCATGCCCCAAAGCGCCAATGTCGCCTTGATTACCGGAAGCGCCAGGCGCGTCGGCCGGGCCGTCGCGATCGAGTTGGCCCGCGCCGGATACGACGTCGCCGTCCATTACCATCGGTCCGAATCCGACGCTGAAAAAACCGCCGCGGACATTCGCGATCTGGGAAGACGAGCCGCGCTCATTCAGGCTGATCTGGCCGTCGAAGCCGACTGGCCGCGAATTATCGACGAGGCCGTCCGGTCGCTCGGCCGACTCGATGTGCTGGTCAACAATGCTTCGATGTTCGATGCCGCCGTGCCCGAACGAATCGACGCACCGACGTTTGATGCCGACCTCTGGAGCGCGATGCTGCGGGTAAACCTGACCGCGCCCGTCGCCCTGGCCCACCATGCAAGGAGGCACCTGTCCATCGACGGGCGGGGCAGGATCATCAACTTCGTGGACATCGCGGCCGAGCGCCCCTGGTCCAATCACCTGGCCTATTGCGCCTCGAAGGCCGGATTGGTCGCCGCCACCCGGTCGCTCGCCCGAGCCCTCGCCCCGGGCATTCAGGTCAACGCAATCGCCCCGGGCATCGCCGTTTTCCCGCCGGAATACTCCGCTTCGCTCCGCGCCTCCCTGGTGGACAAGGTTCCCCTAAAGCGCGAGGGAACGCCGGAAGAGGTCGCCCGGCTCGTCGGATTCCTTGTGGAATCCGGAGACTACATCACCGGCGAGGTCATCGCGATCGACGGCGGCCGCCACCTTGTCTGACCCGAGACCGGGTGAAAGGCGAGCTATGCTGATGGCTCCTTGTCGAGCCGCCATTCTGCTATACTTGCAGGCGGCGCAACTTGGATTTTCTACGCGAAACTCCGTGTTGTTTGTACAGGCTCGTCATCCTTCGGGTCGCTAAGCCGATTGGCGGAGCAACCTTGATATGAGAAAGACTTTTGTCCTTTGGCGAGCCTTGTTGATTCTGTGCGGCACCGTGCTCTGCCTTGGCACCATCTTGCTTGCGTGGAGCTATGTTGCGCCACTCACCGAGCTTTATTGCCGGGACGGTCAGAATGGAGACTGGGAAAAGGTCATTCTTTTCAAAGGGCGCCTGTGTCTTGTTCGTGCCACAGTTCGGTCCGACTTGTCCCCCATACAAAGCGAGATAGTCCGAGAGAGCAAAGATTTCCGGGGTCTGACAAGTGGGCTCGAAGGAGATTCCGGCATTCTCGGTTTTTATGCGCACGAAGGACATGTCGTTAGAAGTAGGGATTTGAACGATCTTCGACCTTGGAAGACTCGTCAGCGCCTTGACATACCGCTTTGGTTCCCAATAGTACTTTCTATTTCGATTTGCCCGTCGCTTCTGCGAGAGTGGCGAAGAAAGCGTGCTCAATTAAGAGGATGGTGCCTTAGTTGCAGCTATGATCTTCGTGGCAATGTATCGGGCCGCTGTCCTGAGTGTGGTACGGAGGTAGTTTAGGCAATAGAAGCCAGAAGCCAAAACGAGAAAGAAGCCGGCAGCGCATACCATAGAGTTTTTCTACCCTTGGAGTTGCCGTCCAGTCCTCCGGGGGTGCCGAGCACTCGCCCCCGGCGTGCGGGTCAACGCCATCGCGATCGACGGCGGCCGCCACCTTGTCTGACCCACAGTCGGGCTACAGGTAAACTATACTGGTGGCCTCGTGTCGGGCGGGCTGCGCTCCGCAATCACAAGGCTCGGTACCGTCCACCCGACAAGGCGAAGCACAGTCGACTCTCATAGCGGCTGGTCCATGAATTTGAGGCAGGTCGCTGCCCGCAAAGTCCGCGGTCGGGTTCGGGCGTTGGTGGTTTATGGGCCGTGGGGTTCGCTTTTCGGGCGGAGAAGTTTGGCGGCGCCGAGCTGCTCGATTCGGGAAAGATCTGTCCAGAGGGTTCCGTCGCCGGCGAAGAAAAGCTGAATGGAATCGGGCTCGAAGTGCTGGGCGAAGGTGTAGAGGTTGTAGGCGTGACCGGTGCCGAAAGCCCGCACAAGCAATTCGTAACCCTGGGCTTCGGCCTCGTTCTTCTTTTTCTCGACCGCGGCCCGAGCCTGGCCGAGCATGTCCACCCGCTTCGCGTCGTACTGGGCGACTTCCTGCTGGATGGTAGCCACCTCGAGCCCGCCTTCGGCGTCGATTTCGGCGGCACTTTTTTCACCCTCGGCCATGATGTTGGCGACCATAACCCGGGTTTCGGCGCGGATCGTCTCGCGGGCAATGTCCACTTTTTTCCGTTCTTCTTCAAGCTGGGCCCGGACGGTCGCGGCCTCGCGCTGTTTTTCCTTGGTGAGCTGGCTCTCGATGGCGATATGGCTTTGCTGGATGGTTCGCTTGAGATCCTCGGTGATTTCGCCGCGAGTCGCGTCGGGGGCGTGGACCTCGATTTCACGAACGAGCGCGATGAGCACTTCAATGTTCTTGTTGCGGGCGACGCGCTGGAGCTCGGCAGTCATTTCTTTCTGAAAGAGTTCGCGTTTTTCGCCCTGAATGAAATCTCGCGCGGCATAGGTGGAGCCGATGTTTCGACAGATCGAGCGAAGCTGGGGGCCGATGATCTTCTCGAGCACGCCGTCAATGTTGCCGAATTCGTTGATGATCTCGGCGGCGTGTCGCGGATGAATGCCCCAGATGACAGTGACGCCGACGTGGATAAGGTAGCCGGTTTCCGAGGGGAACGAGATGCTGTAATTCTCGGTTTCGCTCAACTTGACCTGGGAGTATTCATTGAAACCGATCTCGACCATGATGACTTTCTGGAGCTTGGGATTGATGAAGTAGATGCCCGGCTGGAGCACGTCGCGCAGGGTTCCGCGCTCGCCAGGGCCGGCCAGCGGGCGCACTTCGGAAATATACTCAATCCCCGCCTGAGCGACGTCGGGCGCATCCTTGACCGGCCAGGCGCCGGCGTCTTCGCGACCGAGGACGTCGGACTTGGCGAGTGTGGCGGGATCGGTTTCTCTGCCGTCGCCGCCGAAGAGGTTAGTGACCACGCCG
>JBGTDB010000370.1:0-5227 GCA_041748515.1 Phycisphaerae bacterium | reverse complement strand
GAGGCGGTCTTGCTTCGTCGCCAAAGCAGATTGATGCGCTGGCTGCGCCGGGTTTCCGGAAACTTTTGGAGGGAGTTTTTGTATTTCTGGACTTCGCGGGCTCCCCTGGCGGTGCTCTGGACACGACCGTTTTTTCTCTGGTTTGCCTATCGATATTCCGCTGTCCTGCGAGACGGCCCCGGGCACAACGCCCGTCGGCTGCTCGGCCACAACGCCTCTCCTCGCGAGGTAGAAAAACTGCGGCGAGAGATCATCGGCAACGCCTATCTGAACGTTTACGAGCTCGGGGCCTCACTTAAACGAAGCGTTCCCGAAACCCGGGCCCGGATTGGGGCGATCGAAGGCCGTGAGGCATACCTCGCGGCCCGGCAGCTCAAGCGCGGGGCCATCCTGGTTACCGCGCACTTCGGTCCGTTCGAAGTCGGCGCTGCCGCCTTGCTCGACCTGGAAAGGAACATATCGGTTGTCTTCCGGCGCGACGAAAGGGCCAGTTTCGATTCAATTCGCAGCCGCCTCCGAGCGAAGCTGGGCATTTCTGAAATTCCGGTGGATGACGGCTGGAACATCTGGGTTTCGCTTCGCGATGCGCTTCTGCGAGACGAAGTGGTGCTCATCATGGGCGATCGGGTTATGCCCGGTCATCGCGGGATCAAGATGCCGTTCCTCGGCGGACACATTCGGGTGCCGACCGGGCCGGTGAAGCTTGCAAGAGTGTCGGGCGCGCCGCTGATTCCGATTTTCACGATTCGCACAGCCACAGGGAGACTGAAAGTCATAATCGAAGAGCCTGTTTTCGTCTCTCCTGAAAGCGATGCGGCCCAAGGCAAGTTCGCCGGCGACTCATCCTTAATGGCGGACGATTCTCGCCGTGGAAGTCTGCAGCGGGGCGACGACGCGGCGCTGCGAGCCATCGTGGGAGCATTGGAGAAACACGTGCGAGACCATCCCGCGCAATGGATGGTCTTCTATCGGGCGTGGTGCGAGGACGAATTCATCAGTGAAAACTCCAATGGCAGGGAAGTCCATTCGAAATCCTGACGAGACGGGAAGTGCCTGTCTGAATCAGGCTTCTCCGGCAGGCGCCGTCCGATCGATTCCGGCTGCGCCGGTGGTCATTACCGGAGCGGGATTGGCCACCTGCCTAGGTGCGGATCGATGGACGACGTGGCGGGCGGTCCTGGCCGGTCGATGCGGCCTGCGCCCACTGACCGCCCTCGAATCAACGCTCCCCCAGGCTCCGATTGGCGGGCAGGCGGCCGATCTCTCCGTGTCCAAGAATCCAGCGCTCAGAATCCCCGAGAATCGACGTGAAGTTCAATACCTCAGGCACGTGGTTGATGCCGCTCTTGAGGATGCCCGTCTCTCATTGAATCAGCCGCAGTTCCATCCGCAATACACACCCTCACGCTGTTCGGTGCTCATGGGCACGACGCTTCACGGAATGCGAAATGGAGGCCAGTTCTTGCGAAGCGGCCGATTCCAGCACCTTGAGGGTTTCCTGGCCAACCACACCCTTCAAAACACAATCGGAAATCTCGCCCTGGGCGGCACTCGAATTACGACGTGCTCGGCCTGTTCCTCGGGACTGGCCGCCATCATTCTTGGAATAAGGATGTTGCAGGAAGGCGAAGCGGACCTTGTTCTCGCCGGAGGCTATGACCCTATCAGCGAATACGCCTTTGCAGGGTTTCGCAGCATGCGGCTTGAAAGCCAGAGCAGCGTACGCCCGTTTTCGCGTTTGCGTGATGGCATGAAAGTCGCCGAAGGGTATGCCTGCCTGGTTCTGGAAAGACTCGACGACGCCCGGCGGCGCGGCGCCAACGTTCTGGCCCAGATTGCCGGATATGGCGAAGCCTGCGACGCTTTCCACCTTTCCAAGCCCCATCCTGAAGGCCGGGGTGCCGCGGAAGCCATGAGGGCCGCCCTGACCCAGGCGGGAATCGAGCCGAACCAGGTGGACTTGATCGTTGCCCATGCCACTGGCACGCCGGACAATGATGCGGCCGAGTTCGCGGCACTAGAGCAAGTATTCGAAGACTCATTGTCCACCGTATCCGCCACGGCGTTTAAGAGCCATCTTGGACACGCGCTGGGGGGGGCCGGTGCGGTCGAGTTGGTTCTTTCGGCCATGACCCTGGTGGGAGGCGTCATTCCGCCGTGTGCCGACCTTGATCGAGACGAGCTCGAATTCTGCCTGCCATTGCAAACTGGTGAGCCTCGTAGAAGAGACCTTCGACACACGCTAAATCTCTCACTTGGGTTCGGAGGCGCCAATGCCAGCGTTATTCTCGCGAAAGTTGAATCGGGCGAGTTGTGCGAAATTAATTCGACTCTTGCGACTTCGCCGTCTACAGAGAACTCTCGGAATGTCGAAGCAGTGGGATTCGGGGATCTAAGGAAACGGGGTTCATCTTTCGTCCGTAAGCAAGAGAATGAATCGCAGGATGCGGCGAATCGCGCAGTGCTCATTACGGGATTGGGCGTCGTTTTGCCCGGCGCGGTAGGGAACGAGGCCTTTCTTGATCGACTGAACAACGGTTGTCGGATCAACGTGACGGAACTTCCCTCGCTGCCCCAAACTGAGGAACTCGATCAATTGGTCAACGCCCAACGTGCCCGCCGCATGAGCCAATATGCACGGCTTTGCATTGCGGCGGTCACCGTCGCCTATCGTGACGCGGGGATCATCGATCCGGAAGAATTTGGCGGGCGATGTGCGTTGTTTGCGGCCAGTACGCACGGCCCGGCCGAGTTTTGCGAGGCCTACTATCGCCAGATCATCGCCGAGGGATTGGATGCCGCGAATCCCTCGCTTTTTGCAGAGGGAGTGCCCAACGTCGGGAGCGCTCACCTGAGCACGCACTTTCGGATCCGGGGATTCTGCCAGACCGTCATCGGAACCCGTACCGCCGGACTTGACGCACTTCGACTGGCCGCAAACGCGATTCGTAGCGGCGCCTGGGATCAGGCGGTCGTGACCGCTGCCGACGAATTCACCCCTCTGATTGTCGAGGCTTATGAACGGCTTGCCATGGCCCCGGTTGGGACGAACGAATCGTCAGCCGTTGGCGACGCGCCAGGCGGCTTGCAGTCCAAAGGCCGGGGGTCAAGGGTTTCCCGCGGCGCCGGAGCTGCATGCTTGATCCTGGAATCGGCCGGAGCAGCAAAGGCGCGCGGGGCACGCCCGTTTGGGGAAGTCCTCAATGCGTCCGCGGTCTCCTGGCCCACATGGCGACCACGACTGGGAGCGGAGCGCGTCGCGCGCTTACTGGAAAATCTGGGACCGGTGGAAGGCGTTTTATTTGGTGATGTCGGCGATCATTGGCCGGATCGTATTGGGCGAGCCGGTCTGCGACGGTGGGCCCGTCGAAGGAATCACATCGACGGTTCAACGACGGTGGCAGCTTCATCGGTATATCGTTTCTTCCCCGATGTATGCAGCGCGCTTCCACTGTCCGATCTTGCCGCAACCCTACTTCTAGGACGACTTCCGTCCGGCCTCCGCCCCGATGTCGGCCGGATGGAGGGAGTACATGTTGCAAACGGCCAGGAGAGAGACACAGCGGTGAGCCTCCTGGCAACTGATTTTGCCGCCACCGCAAGCGGCGCGCGTATTCGTCTACTCCCGCGCTGCTGAATGCACGATTTCGGTGTTCTGTAAACGCACCAGCCGTGAATTGACAATTTACTCCGGGATTTAGGGTTTATCTCAGCGACTCGAAATCGGCTTTACTTTCCTTGGCTTCGCTATAACCTGATGGCCGGTTTGTTGGCGCAATCACCAAAACTACCGGCTCTAACGAGCCTTACGGACTGCTCCCTGCCTCCCGCCTGGGTGCTGCGGGCGCTTGGTACGCCTGGCGCATCATCTTGCTCGGAACCCGGTTTGCAGGCGAGTCATTTCGTGGCGGATTCCAACGATGCCTCACAGGGCGAAGTGGGTATCGCGACGCGTTCATCGTCACGGCTTCGTTTGGTTTCGGCATTTGTACGTCATGCTTCCAGCCTTTCCGTGCCGGATTTTCAATCCGCGATCATGCGAGCCATCGACCGAATCAGGGAAGCGATGGCATTGGAAACTTCGACATTACCGGGACAAAACGGGCAGAGTCCGCCCTGGCATCCAATAAGGTTCTGGAACTATATTCCGGATATTCACGCGCCGGCGGGCGGGGGCCTGGACCGATATATGGCCTTCAACGCCGCTCGATTCGCTGCCTTTGTCGAATGGTTCGGCGGAGCCGATGCCTTCGCGGATTCAGTAGCCACCGCCACCGGCGTCGGCCATGGCGGAAACGATTTGATCATGCACGCGCTTGCCGGAAACCGATCGGGGCAACCTGTCGAGAATCCGCGCCAGATCCCGTCCTATAGTTACTCTCCGCACTACGGTCCGCTGCCGCCCTGTTTCGCACGGGCTACGTTGACCAAAATGGGGGAAAAAGGACGGTCGTCGCTTCTTATCGGCGGTACGTCGAGCGTTCGAGGGGAAGCTTCGGTTCACACTGGAGACGCAGTCCGCCAAACAGAGGAGACTTTGAAGAATCTTGCGTCGCTGATCCTAGCGGCCGAAGGCCAATTGCAACCGTCTGCCGTAGCAAAAGACATGAAAACAACGCTCAAACGGCTTAGGAGTGTCCGACTTTATGTCAAGCGGCCTGAAGATACGCAAGCCGTTCTCTCAACCCTGTTAGAATCCGTTCCGCACCTTGAGTTCGATGAGATCGAAGTCGTTCGGGCGGACATCTGCCGCCGCGAATTGCTTATCGAAATCGAGGGTACGGCGGAGTTGGAACCCAGATGATGAACCGTGAGGCCTACGACGCCATCGTCATCGGGGGCGGTCCGGCAGGGGCGACGGCCGCCCTGGTGATGGCCCGTGGCGGAATTCGCGTCCTACTGATTGAACGCGCGCCGTTCCCGCGATTTCATGTCGGCGAATCGTTCCTGCCCCGCGGATTCAACTTGATTAAGGAACTGGGCCTGCACGAACGGCTTCAAAGGTTGCCGCACATCACCAAGTTTGGCGGAGAGTTCGGCTTCGGCTACGGCGGGAAGACCACGATCTTCAATTTCGATCAAGGGCTCAACGGCGCGGATGGGGAGACGTTCAATATTGAACGTGCTCCTTTCGATGCCATGATTCTAAACGCGGCGCGCGACGCCGGCGCGGAAGTTCTGGAGGGGCCGGCCGTCCGCAAGGTACTTCATCTGGCCGATGGCGACG
>JBGTDB010000369.1:0-3543 GCA_041748515.1 Phycisphaerae bacterium | reverse complement strand
GTATGCCGACCGAATCCGCAGGGTTGCCCGGACGTCTGGGATCCGGTCTGCGGCTGCGATGACACGACCTACAGCAATGAATGCGATGCCGACGCCGCCGGTGTTTCCATCGCCCATTATGGACCGTGCCAGAATGTTTGTGGCGGGATTGCCGGCGTACCATGCGATGACGACGAGTTCTGCAAATTCCCGCCCGGCTTGTGCAATGTCTCCGACATGCAGGGCGTCTGCCGTCCGATTCCCCAGGCCTGTCCGCTGATCTATGACCCCGTCTGCGGATGCGACGGCAATACCTACGGGAGTGAATGCGAGGCAGACGCGGCTCAGGTCGCCATTGATCACGAAGGCCCATGCGCTTCGCCGGCCTGCGCGGCCACGCGCCAGTTGCTCACCGGCAACGCGACGTATTGTCCGAATACGGCCGTCGGCGTGCTAATCGACTTGCAGCTTCCCGCCGGTACCGCGGCGATTGCCATCGAAGACACTCCGCCGGCCGGTTGGACGGTCGGCAACATTAGCCATGACGGAACGTACGACGCCGTAAACCACAAAGTAAAATGGGGCCCGTTTTTTGCACCATTCCCGCCGCATGTTTCCTATACGGCCGTCGCAGCGAACGACACGGTCGGCCCGAAATGCTTTTCCGGCACACTGTCCATTGACGGCGCATCCGAGGCAATCTGCGGCGACGAATGTCTGGAGGCGTGCTGCCCGCACATGTCCGCCGACCGCCCGCAGCCCGAATGTTCGGCCTGTGCGGTGGCCGATTGCCGCGATTGTGCCAATGCGGGCTGCCAGAACGGCCGCATTAGTCTGTGCGAGGTCATCGGTTACGCCTGCTCCTGGCTGCGTGGATGCAACGACGATATCGCCGGAGTGACCCGCGCCGCATACATCTGGCGCAACGGTGAGTGTTATTGCTGGAGCGAATCCGATCAGAACTGGTTCCCGTCGACTTGCACCGCTTCGGGGAATGTGTGTTGTGGTGATGATGAAAACGCGCCGCGTTCGGCGGTTTCGGGCGAGCCGGTTCTCACAGGTTCGGCCAAAGCAACGATCAAACCCACCACCTCCCGCCAGAATCGCACAAGCGAATGGACGATTACCATTTACGTCCAACCGCCGCCCGGCACTTCGGGCACGGCCGTTCAACTGAGTATTCCGAAAGGGTGGAAGGCGACCTCCAGGGACGGGGCTTTCGACCCCGCCAACCGCAAGTTCAAGTGGGGCCCATTCTACGATAGCGCCACGCGCAAACTCTCCGTGCAAGCGCAGGCCGTATCGCCTCCGCGCCCGAAGGAGAATATATCTCGATTGGCGCCAACGGCTGGAGGACTGAAGGAATTCAGCGGGATTGTCTCCTTTGACGGCATGAACCAGCCGATCGAATTCGGTCGCTGATCAGTCTTTCAGAACGATCGACGCTGGACCGAATCAATGAAAGGTGTGTCGGATAGGCTGGCAGCGGTTGGGCATGGGCGCGTACGTCGATTGCGCAATCGCGTTCACAAGACCGCCTTAATACTGACATTACTGGCAGTCTCTCCGGCCGCTTTCTCGCAGACCGCGACGCGGAGCCTTCCGCCGAATTATGCGCCGCCGCCTTCGACTCTTGAGGTTTCGATTACCCTTTCCATTCCGGGCGGAACAGGCGTTCTCGGAGTTGAAGATGGTCCGCCGTCGGGTTGGGCGGCCTCGAATATAAGTAACGGAGGAACATACGACGTTCCGAGCGGCAAGGTCAAGTGGGGCCCGTTCATCGCCCCGTCCATTCCAACGGCGCTCACCTACGAGGTCACACCGAACGGGCCCGGCAGCTCGGACTGTTTTGTCGGCACGGCTTCCTTTGACGGGCTCGATGTCACGATCGGCGGAGATGCCTGCATGATTGCGGTCCCGGCCGCGTCGTTCTGGGGGCTCGTCGTTATGTCCGAATTGCTCCTTATTTCCGCCACGTTGACGCTGTTGCGACGAGCTGCTGTGTAATCAGCGGCAGAATGCATGGGGGCTGGTTTGATTCACCCGGCCAGACCTCGTATCCTTTCGGGCTGTTCGGCTGCGGTCGGCGTTGATTCCGGCGCAAATCGCTTCGCCCGCAGAATTGATTGAATTCCATCAAACGAGGCAATCCATGCGGACTTTCCTGCTCCTGGCACTGTTACTTTCCGCGTTCGTTTCCTGCGGATGCGTTCGCCGAACCATCACCATCACGACCGATCCGCCCAACGCTCGCGTTTTCCTGAACGAACAGGATGTCGGCCGCAGTCCGGTCAGCACCGATTTTCTTTGGTACGGCGATTACGGCGTCGCCATCCGTGCCGAAGGCTACGAGACGTTGCTGACAAACTGGAAGATCGCCCCGCCCTGGTATCAGGTCATACCGATCGACTTTTTCGCCGAGGTTCTCTGGCCGGGCCAGCTTCACGACCGACACGATCGACACTTTGTTCTGAAACCGGCCGAGCAACCTGATCCCCAAGAACTGCTTGGCCGGGCCGACGAATTGAGGGGACAGACGCTCGGAGCACAGGAATAAGAGTGGGAACAGAGGGCGTCGATCCGGGGGGCTCTATTGTTGATTCGCCGCCTTCCAGGCCAACCCTGCCGCGCCTATGACCCCGGCGTCGTAGCCCAGGCTGGCGAGCACGATGGCCGGGGCGTCGTCCATGAGCGACCACGTCTGCCGCCGGAAAGCATCACGAACGGGACTCAGCAGCGCGTCCCCCGCCTCGGACAACCCGCCTCCTAACACGATCCGTGCTGGATTGTAGGCGTGTTGAATGTTGACGCAGGCGATGGCCAGGTAAAGGCACGCCTCCCGCCAGATTCGCCCACAGAGCTCGTCGCCTTCCGCCGCCGCTCGGGCAACATCCATTGAAGTGATCTCAGACCCCAAGCGAACCCGTTCCGCAAGCCCGCCCCCAGCGCCGCCCGACAGCGCTTCGACGGTGCGCCTGGCCACGGCCGACGCCGACGCATACTGTTCCAGGCACCCGCGTTGTCCGCATGGGCACAAAAGCCCATCAGCAACGACGATCAGGTGTCCGAGTTCGGCAGCATTGTCGAAATGGCCGTGCAGGAGTTGGCCGCCAAGTACCACTCCCCCGCCGACGCCCGTCCCCAGCGTGAGGAGAACCAAATTCCCCCCGCCCCCGGACTCCTTGTATCCCGACCCCGCCCAGTACTCGCCGTACGCGGCCGCGTTGGCGTCGTTGTCCAGTTCGACGTGCAAACCAAGGTCAGACCGTAGCCGATCGCGGATGGGTACGTTCTGCCAGCCCGGAAGATTCGCCGAACGAATGATCATGCCTTTTCGCAGGTTAATCGGTCCCGGCGAACCCAGGCCCGCGCCAACGACGCAATCAATCGACAATCCACCATCTGTCAGTAAGCACCGACAGGCTTCGGCCATGTCGGCGATCACCCGGTCCGGTCCACGAGTGGGGGTGCATTCTCGAACGGCCTTGCGTACGACCCTCCCACGTTCATCGACAAGCGCGACTTTGATGTTGGTCGCGCCGAGGTCGATGCCGATGGCGACGG
>JBGTDB010000368.1:0-2973 GCA_041748515.1 Phycisphaerae bacterium | reverse complement strand
GCCGACCTTGATCTGGTCGCCGTGCTTCAGGGCTGTAGGGCTGATAACCCTCTGGCCGTTAAGGTACGTTCCATTGGAGCTGTTCAGATCGATAAGCAACCAACTGCCGTTAGAGGGTCGGATTTCGCAGTGACGGCGGGAAGTGCTGTTATCCGTAAGCGCAATCTGGTCCGACGACCTGCCGATCACGGCCGGCTCGCTGGGCGTGTGATAAGTTCGGCCCTTATCGGGGCCCTGAAGAACATGCAGCGTCGGCAAGGCGGCGCTCCCCAAACGCTCGTCCGATATTCCTGTTTGCAAATCCGCCGGCGGTGCCGGTTTGAAGCGGGCGCTGCCCGCCCCCGGCGATCCGGGGTCTCTTGGACTTGAATACTGCGGGCAGGCATAACTCGCGTAAACTCGCCGCCCGAGGATTTGCAGTCGGAAAATCGTAGCTCCGAAACCGGTTCTGTGTCAATTGACCGGATGTACTCTAAATCGGTTGCCCGTGACTTGGCGATTGCGGACGGGCCCTGTCGATCTTAGGAAGTCTGGGTCATGGGAGCAGCAACGAGCCAACGGCCACCGCCGCCCCGCCAAGGATTCCGACGAGCGCGCCCGAATAATCGGGCTGCCGGGTCATGTGCGCCCGGGCCCAGAGGGGCACCCTTCGCACACGCAGGATATTCAAGGCAAGCAGGAATCCGACCCCGCCGCAAATCAGTGCGGTAACGCGCAGGAGACCCTTTACCGTCGGCGAAATGCCCGGAATCAGGCCGCCAAGCATGAGCCCCACGCCGATCAGCACCAACTTCCACGACCAGGGGACGTATCGAAGCAGATCCTCGACATGCGCAATGGAGCTCTTCGCATCGCGGACGGCGCGCTCCCATTCCCGATACTCAAAGACATTTCCGCACTCGGGACAGCGTCCTTGGGGAAGGCCGCGAAGGTCGTAGCCGCAGGTCAAACACTGCGGGGAAAACTGCGGTCTGGGCGCCTTCGGAGCAACTGCGGGATCGTGGACGGGATCGCCGTAGCGAAACTCCATCTCATGCTCCTTGCGGCCGGGCCGGCGCGAGTGCGGCGTCAGAGGCGATCAGTTCGCGCGCCCGTTCGATCGGAATGAGGTAATCCTCCGGCCTGTGTTGCTGCAATCGTTCAAATGTCCAGGCGGAACGAGGCGCGGGCAATGAGCGAACACTGTTCTCACCATACGGGCCTCGCCATTCTAAATCGCCGACGGCTGATTGAAACGGGCCCACGCGGCTTCGGCAAAGCGACGTTAAACAGCCGCCGGCTCCCAATCGCCGGCCGAGGTCTCGGATCAGCGCCCGAACGTAGGTGCCGCGCCCGCAGCATAGCTCGAAATCGACGTTTGGCCAGTCATAGGCCAGGACACGAACCCAATCAATCCGCACGGGGCGCGCCGCCAGTTCCGTCGCCGCTTCGTCCCGGTTCATCTTGTAGGCCGGACGCCCACCAATCTTGATGGCACTGACCGTCGGCGGAACCTGCTCATTGGTCCCCTCGAATTCTCCGAATGCCATGCGTATCGCCTCTTTGGTCGGGATGCTCGCCACGGCAACGGGTTCCAAAGGCCGGTCGCTGTCGAAGCTTTCGCTGGTCACATCCAGCCTGGCCGTCGCCCGATAGACCTTGGGCAACTCCATGATTTTCTCGACCATCTTCGTCGCTTTTCCAAGGCAGAGGATGAGAACGCCCGACGCCCCAGGGTCCAGCGTTCCCGCATGGCCGCTCTTGCGCTGGCCGGTGATCGAGCGCACCCGGTAAAGGGCCTTGGCCGAAGTTATGCCAATCGGCTTGTGAAAGTTGATGAGCCCGTCCAACACTTTTGTCTCTATATTTTCGCCAAGTTTCATCATTTTGGGTGGGGCGAGGCTGCCCGGAGGCATTGTGTTTCAAAACAGTGAAGGCAGAGATTTCGCCATGACTCAAATATTAACCATGTTGACATGATCGCGCCCAACTGCAAAGTGGCCGCCATGTTCGATTTTGAGGCCATTGCGTCGGACGGACTCGCCCGGCGCGGCGTCTTCCATACGCCGCACGGACCGGTCGATACCCCCGCCTTCATGCCCGTGGGCACGGCCGGGACGGTCAAGGGCGTCACCCCTGCCCAATTGCGAACCACCGGCACACAGATGGTACTGGCCAATACCTATCACTTGCAGCTTCGACCCTCGGCCGAGGTGGTTCGCGATCTGGGCGGGCTGCACCGCTTTATGGGCTGGGACGGGCCCATTCTGACCGACAGCGGCGGCTATCAGGTTTTCTCACTGGCCGGAATCAACCGCATTGACGACGAAGGCGTGGACTTCCAGTCCCACATTGACGGGGCCAGAATGCGACTTGACGCCGCGTCCGCCATTGACATTCAAAACAAGCTCGGCGCCGACGTTATCATGGTGTTTGACCAGTGTCCGCCGCTACCGTGCGATGCTCAAACACTCCTATTGGCCGTCGAGCGAACGCTCCGATGGGCCCGAACCTGCAAAGACGCCCATACTCGAAGCGAACAGGCGCTGTTTGGAATTGTTCAGGGCGGGCTTGACGTTCAGCTGCGCGGGCGCTGCGCCGATTCCCTGATCGAGATCGGCTTCGACGGGTATGCCATCGGCGGCCTGTCCGTCGGGGAAACTCATGAGGAGATGGCCGCCGTACTGCCGCCAATCACCGCCGCGCTGCCGACCGATCGGCCTCGATACCTGATGGGCGTGGGGATGCCCCGCGACATTCTGATGGCCGTCCGGGCCGGCATTGACCTTTTCGACTGCGTCCTACCCACTCGCAACGGTCGCAACAGCCACGCCTTTACCGCCGGGGGCGTCGTCCGCCTGCGGAACGAGCAGTACCGCCTCGACGATCGCCCGCTGGAAGTCGGCTGCGATTGCGAAACCTGCGCTCGCTTTTCGATCGGGTACTTGCGGCATCTGTTCAATTCCGGCGAGATGCTCGGACCGACTCTGGCCT
>JBGTDB010000367.1:0-2222 GCA_041748515.1 Phycisphaerae bacterium | reverse complement strand
ATTTGAACTGCTTGCCCGGAATTATGCTGAAACGCGGCGGGTCGGATATGACTCCGCCGGCACAGCCGGTTTGATCCGGGCCCTGCCCGGTGGGTTGGCGGCGATGGTGCTCGAGCTGGCCGAAGCCGCCGGATGGTCGGGCATGATCGGCGGCCAGGCGGCGGACTTGGCCGGTGAATCCCTTCTGCCAGGGCTCGAGCTGACCCGAGCGATCCACTTCAGCAAGACGGCCCGTCTGATTGCCGCGGCCTGTCGAATCGGGGCACTCGCCGCCAACGCGGACCGCGAGGCCGTCGCAACGGTGTCGCAGTTCGGCCTCCGATTGGGCGAGGCGTTTCAGATAACCGATGATTTATTGGACGTGATCGCTTCCTCGGATCAAGTCGGTAAGGGCGTCGGCAAGGACGCGCCCGCAGGCAAGCAGACCTTCCCTCGGGCGATCGGTATCGAGGCCAGTCGTCTCGCCGCCAAGGAAGCCGCGTCGGCCGCATTCGCCCATCTCACCCATTTCGGCCCCGATGCGGACGATCTTCGAGCCCTGACCAGTTATGTTGTCGAACGAGATTATTGAAAGCGACGTAAGTGACATAGCGTCCAATTTGCCGCTACAATGATGGGCCCGAAAGTTGGGCCTCGAAAGTGTGCCAGATAGCTGGATCGGCTGGATGAGTCTTCTTTCCAAAATTCACTCGCCAAAGGACTTGCAGGACCTTTCCCTCGATCAGCTCCGAGTCCTTGCTGAGGAAATTCGAAAACGAATTCTCGAAGTCGTCGGACGCGGCGGGGGGCACTTGACCAGCAATCTCGGCGTTACCGAGTTGTCCATTGCACTGCACCGCGTCTTCGATTTCTCGATCGACCGATTGCTCTGGGACGTCGGCCATCAATGCTATCCGCACAAGCTGCTCACCGGCCGCAATGAGCGGTTCGAGACCCTTCGCAAGGCCGGCGGCATCAGCGGTTTCCCCAGCATCGACGAAAGCGAATACGACTTGTTTAACGTCGGCCACGCAGGGACGGCCATTGCCACCGCCGTCGGAATGGCCCGCGCGGACGAACTGCTCAAAAAGGAAACCAGCGTCGTGGCCGTGGTGGGCGATGCCAGCATCGTCAACGGCGTGGCGTTCGAGGGACTTAATCAGGCGGGCACGCTTAAGCGGCAGTTCCTCGTTGTGCTCAACGACAACGAATGGGGAATCTCGCCCACGCAGGGCGGAATTGCCGAATACCTCGCCCGCTTCCGGGCCAGCTATTTCTACGAAGAGGTAAAGTCGCAAACCAAGCGACTCCTTCCCAAGGTGCCGCTATTTGGGAAGCCCGCGTTCGATCTGATTGCCCATTTGAAGGAGGGCATCAAGGCGACGATTTCGCCCGGCCAGGTCTTCGAGGCCCTTGGCCTTCAATATGTCGGCCCGATCGACGGGCACGACATCAGGCATCTTATCGAGACGCTGGAATTGCTGAAGAAGACGCACCATCCGGTGTTGCTCCACGTTCATACAGTGAAGGGCAAGGGTTGCGACTGGGCCTCGGCCGAACCGGGAAAGTACCACAGCCCCAAGCCGTTCGTCGTCGAGGACGGCAAGGTCACCATTCAAAAGGGCGAGGGCAAGAGCTGGACGAACGCCTTTGTCGATGCACTCTCGCAACTGGCCGAGCAGGATCAACGAATCTACGCCATGACCGCTGGAATGCTCGATGGCACCGGCCTAAACAAATTCCAGGAGCGATTCCCTGACCGTTGCCGCGATATCGGCATCGCCGAAAGCTGCACGGTGGACATCGCCGCGGGCATGGCCAAAGCGGGGATGCGGCCGATCGCCGCAATATACTCAACGTTTCTTCACCGGGCCTTCGATCAGGTTTTTCAGGAGGTCGTGCTACAGGGCTTGCCGGTCATGTTTTGTCTCGATCGCGCGGGGCTGGTCGGCGGCGACGGGGCCGTGCATCATGGGTTTCTCGACATCACCTTCTTGCGAGGCTTTCCTGGAATGGTGCTGATGGCCCCGATGGACGAGGCCGAACTGCTCGAAGCGATGCGCCTGGGCCTGATGCTCTCGCAGCCCAGCGCCATTCGCTATCCGAGGGATAATGTGCCGATGCCGATGCCGATGCCGCCGGGCGTCGCCCGGTTTGATCCGGCTTCGCCGGACTGCCCGCAGTTTGAGCTCGGCCGATCCCGGCGGTTGCGCGCGGGCACAGCCCGCTTAAACCCGGCTTCG
>JBGTDB010000366.1:0-3496 GCA_041748515.1 Phycisphaerae bacterium | reverse complement strand
GAATCCGGTAGTGCGTTCCGCCGACTTCCGTCTCTGGCATCTCCACGGCGATGTTTGCCGAAAGTGTTCTCATGCCCTCGAAGATGTTGAAATTCGTAATGGGGCTGTTGCCCGTGGCCATGAGCACGATCATGGTTTCGCCGACAGCGCGGCCGAGGCCTATCATCACCGCGGAGAAAATGCCCGGGCTGGCCGTCAGGAGGACCACCCGCATCATCGTCTGCCACGGCGTGGCCCCAAGGGCCAGCGACCCCTGGGTCAGGTGCCGGGGTACGTTGAAGATCGCATCGTCGGTGATTGAGAAAATCGTGGGGATGACCGCGAAGCCCATGGCCACACCAACAATCAGGGCGTTCCGCTGATCGTACGTAATGCCGACGTTGGTGAACCACTGGCGCATGTCGCCGCCGAAGAACCAGACTTCCAGGATCGGGCTCATGATGACGCAGAACGCGCCGACCAGCAGGATTACGGGGATGAGTATTGCCGCTTCCCAGCCGCCTGGGACCGCCAAGCGGATCGAAGCGGGAATTCTCGACCACAAGTAAGCCGTGGCGAGCACTCCAAGCGGCATCAGGACCAGCACGCTGAAGACGGCCGGCAGATGACTTTCGACCCAGGGAGCAAACCACAAGCCGGCGAGGAAGCCGAGAATGACGGTCGGCAGGGCCTCCATGATCTCGATCGACGGTTTGACAATACCTCGCATTCGAGGGGTCATGAAATAGGCCGAGTAGATCGCGCCCATGATCGCCAGGGGCACGGCGAAAAGCATGGCGTAGAACGCCGCCTTGATGGTCCCTACGGTCAGTGGCACGAGGCTGAGTTTGGGCTCAAACTCGTCGGTGGCGGAGGACGATTCCCACCGAAACTGAGGCTCGTCATAGCCCTCGTACCAGACCTTCGACCAAAGCGCGGATATCGAAGTCTGGGGGTGTGGATTATCCACATCGAAATAATGCAACCGCTCCTGTGAGTCGAGGACGAACATCGCATTGGCCCGCGGAGCGAACGCGGCGATCTGAATCGGCGCATCGGTAACGCGATGGGTGACGAGGGTCTGGTGCGACGTCGAGAAATGCAGAGCAATCTCGCCAGAATCGTCGGTCGTCGCGAAGCCCTTTCGGGCGTATTCCGGACTGATGCTGGTTACGGGGCTGCCGTGTGGCTTGAAAGAGCGCACCTCGGTGAGCCTACGAATGTTGTCCTCGTCACGTACAAGCATCCACTGGGTGACACTGCCGTCGGATCCTCCGACAATGATCGAAACGGTGCCCAGCACATATTGCAGCGCCGTCACGCGGAGCGTTCGCTCTGTTAAACCCGCCGTCGCCTGTGGTGCATCACCGAGTTGCGTCTCGTCGTGCGAGAGAACGCGGACGCTTTCAATCCGTCTTGGGTCTGTATTTCGGTTCACATCGTAATAGTGAACGAAGCCCTGGTCGTCGCCCACCAGGAGATCGCCCATGTCCATGCTGAGAAGCAGGTGGCGGATCTCTGGAACGGCCCTGCCGGACCCGGCGAAGCCGGTTTCAGGGCGGCGATCGCCCCCGAAGTCGGGCGGATCGAGATCCACGGCCGTGCGGGTTACTTCACTGGCGAAGAGGGACTTGCGAACTGAAAACCGCAGTAGCCGCAGCCGGCCGTCCTCAGTGGCAATGGCCGCGGCCACGCTGCCGTCAGAACCCTTCTGAACGCCGATGGTCATGATCGCCCGGCCTTGCTCGTCGCCGACAATCGGCTTTTCCTCGAAGGGGTAGTTCAGCCTGGGTGTGATGAGTCGAACGTCGTCAGCGAAACTGAGATCGTAATTGTGCTCGACCAGGATGATGCGGCCGTCGGACAGGCCGAATCCAAGGAGCTGCGTACGGGGTTCGGCTGCCCCTACGCTGGTAATGCGTACACCTTCAGGAAGAGGCAGTCGGGACGCGCTACGAAATTTGCCTGTTTCGGGTTCAAAAAATGTGACGGCACCGTCGCTTGCAAATCGAACCCCGACTTCGCGATAACGGTCCATCGCCAGGTGCAGCGTGCGCACATCCCCCGGCAAGATCGGGTTCGCGCGGTCACTTCCATCTGCGCCGGGTACGACATAAGTTGCAAGTTGCGTGACCGACGGCGACTTGAGCAATGGGGCAACTTCAAGAAACAAATAAAAGAAAATCAGGGCCAGGGCCAGGATCACGCTGATGCCGCTGGCACCGACAAAATACTTCGAGAACCGGTCTTTGACCCCGCGCCATCGCCGAACACCTGTAGGGGCGGCCGTAAGGGAACCTGGACCCGCTTCGTTAAAGCGCCCGGTTCGGTGATCTCCGGCGACGTTCTGATGGGTGGAAGTAATCGTCACGGTTGGCGGCTACCCATGCTTAGTCTCTTACGGCGTCGGATAGGCACATCTTGCCCGCATCGTCGTGCGTCACTCTGGGGCCCTTGTCGATTCCCGGATCCGCCATTCAGCATTCGACTTTCGACATTCGCGGCCGCGTAAAACGCTCCCGTTTGGGTTGCGGCCCATCGCGGCCGCGTTAGGAGGTAGGGGCAAAGTCCCCAATATTGCACAGTCTTTGCGGCGGCATCCGGCCTATTGTCCGTGCCTCGCCGGAAAGTCCGGGCGGGCTGAAGCCACGCCGCTCGGTCAGGTCAGCAGAATACAAGATAAGCAACGACAAAGTCCACCGCCCGGAAAGCCCGGACCGGTGGACTCTATACCTTAAAGGTCCGAGTGCCTTTGCAACTCACACCCCGGCCGGCGAGGCCGGTACAGAGCGGGCGATGCCCGCCATCGCGTACTGCTTAGTTCTTCGAATCGAGCCCAAGCTTCGTGTGCCACTCTTTCGCTGTTGTTGCCGGCAGCGGAATGTAGCCGTCGCGAACCACGACTTCCTGACCCTGTTTTGAGAGTATCATTTTGAGGAATTCACGATCGCGCGGATCGAGTTCACGATTCGGATGCTTGTTGACCGCAATATAAAGAAAGCGAGAAAGGGGATAATTCCCATTCATCGCATTCGCCGCACTCGGTTCGAAATACGCACTGCCGGAATTCTTTGACAGCGGAATGGCCCGAACCCCTGACGTGCGATACCCGATGCCTGAATAGCCAACGCCGTTGATTGACTCAGAGACGCCCTGTACAACCGAGGCCGAGCCGGGCTGCTCATTGATCGAAGCCTTAAAATCACCATCGCACATCGCGTGCTGCCGGAAAAACCCGTAAGTTCCGGAAACGGCATTTCTACTGTAGAGCGTGATGTCCCGGTTGGCCCACGCCCCGGTCAGCCCCAACTGTCCCCAGCGGTTGAGATCCTGCGGGTGGCCGCAGCGCCTGGTCGAAGAAAAAATCGCGTCTACCTGCGGAATTGACAAGCCCTCGATCGGATTGTCGCGATTGACGTACACGGCAAGCACGTCAATCGCCACCGGAATCAGCGTCGGCGGATACCCGTGCTTCTTCTCAAAAGACTGGACTTCGCCGTCGCGCATCGTTCGGCTC
>JBGTDB010000365.1:0-11249 GCA_041748515.1 Phycisphaerae bacterium | reverse complement strand
GGCGCGGTTGAAGTTCCGGCGCCTTGAATCTGAATGTTGACATTGGGATAGAGCGTCTTGAACTCCTCCGCCCAGAGCGTCATAAGGTTGTTCAGCGTATCCGAGCCAATCGAACTGAGATTGCCCGCGATGCCGGAAGTTCGCTCATACTTGGGCAGATCCTTGTCCACTTCGACCTGGGCATAGGCCGTCGCGCCGGCGAAGAACGAAACGGCCAGTATCCCTGACAGGGTCTTGTGATACGGTGATTGCTTCATGGTCCTGCGTCCTTTCTCTAATCGTTTTGCTGCAAATTCCCACCAATAACCAAAGGAATTGTCGCTCCCCTTTATTCAGATTGTGTGAAGCCCAAGCTTGGATTTCGCGAGCCGCTAACGCCTAAGAAGCCGGCCTCATCCCTTTCCCCGGAGGGTCCCCCGTCGTCCTATGCCCGTTATGGCCGAAATGGCCGGGTGCGGCCCCCTTGCGACACTGTCGCCTCACGGAAGGCTCCCGCGAAAATCGTTACAGAGCGGAATCCACGGCGTGTTCCACGATCGCGGTTCCGATGGCAATGGCCGTGTCCTTTGCGGCTTCGGCCAACAAACTGTTCAACTGCTCCGCCAGCTCTCCCGAGACGCATCCTGGGGCGAGAACCAGCGACCCGAGCAACAGAACCGAAAGCAATTTTTTTCCATGACGATGCATTCTCAATTCTCCTGTTTCCAATTTGGGTTTTGTAATGCTCCCGGCGAGTCCGACTCTGAGCGTTTCGCGGGCTCAATGGGCGGCATCGCCGACTCAAGAGTCTGGTCAACTAAAACGCCACCTGAACGCGGGTCTGGAAGATGCTCGCGTCACCGCCTTGAGAGGCGTCGGTGTATACATAGTTCCACATGATCCGAACGCTGGGGTTTAGATACCAATTGAGTCCGAGGGTGAAGTCGTTGAGACGGCCGCCCCTTACGTTGCCGTCGTTGAGGTCCAGGGTTGAGAACCGTGACGCCAGCTCCCACGCACCCCAGCCGCCGTCCTCGCGGAAATTGCGAAGCGGAACCACTCTCCCGAAAACCCCCGAGGACTTCGAATAGGGCCGGTGCTCGCCGGTCAGGAAGTAACTGGCGTAAACATAGGCGCCCCAGAAATCCGGATTGCCGACGAATGCGCCTTTCCCATCCACACAGGCCTGAACGAACTCCCCTTGCATGGAGAACGGTCCATGAACCCAAGCAATCTCCGCTCCGAGCAAATCGCTGTCATCGACATTCATATCACCGGTGTCTACCAGCCTCGGGGCAAGGGACGATTCCGGCCGGGCTCTGAATCGAAGAGGATCCTCGTATTCGCGGTGGCTGTATGCCAGCCCCACGTGCAGCAACTTCTTGCCTTCGTCCTCATACCAGGGCAGGCCGGTGACCCGCCCGGTGACGGCGTACTGATGATCGCCCTGTCCGTTGCCGAAGTCGTCAGTTGGGCGGAAGACGCCGATCGCTCCGCTCACGCGGTCGGAGAGGAACGTTCGGTGGGCCATGATGCCGACGTTTCTGGCCGGAACCAACGTGTCGGCCAGGCTTCGCTCCATGAACGTGATATTGTTGCTGCTGGTAATCTGTTCGAGGCTGAAGGGTTCCTTGAACTGACCGATCGTCAGATTACCCGCATACGGAACCTTCTTGAACCTCAAGAAGACGTCGCGAAAATCCGCATCGCCTCCCGCGAAATCATAAGCTGCCTTGAAACTCAGGTTCCCCCGTATATCCCCCTCAAATTCAATGCGCGCCCGCCGGAACGTCACGCCGTCGTCAAAGTCGCCAAAGCGGCGCTCGAGCGTGCCATCCTCGGCGAAGAAGCCGAAGTCCGTATGGATGCGACCGCCGATCTTCAGCTTCACCGATCCATCGTTAGAGTCGAGCCGCAGGCCGTCCTTCCAATAGGGGCGTAGGGTCAGCGAGTCGGATGCCCAGGTCCGGATCTTAGCGATATCCTCCGGCGAGGGCTGATCTTTCTTGATCTGCTCGACGGCCTGTTCCAGCACCTCGATGCGCTCCTGCGTAACTGGCGCGGCCGGCGTCCCTTCAATCTGGTCCAGCCGTCGTCTGAGTTCGCGAACCTCCGTGGCAAGATCGCGAACGAGATCTTCCAGTTGTTCCTCTCTCGATTGAGCAGCGCCGGGCTGGGCAACCGTGGGCCCGGCCAGAAATCCGACGCAAAGCGATACCCGGATTAGCTTTTCTATGAAACGCATGACCTTCTCCTTTGCTTGACGACAGTGCGCGCTTCCAATGCTGTTCCTTGCAGTTTCAGGCAAATGGCCCGTTGAATCGTAGCACGATCAAGTTTCCTTGTGCCCGGAACATCGGGCGATGGAATCTAAGAGAAACGGGCTTTCCAGCACCGAAAAGACCGTTTGTGTGAATTTTTGGGAAACTATCCAATCGCCAACCACACGACGGGCATTAACATCACCGATCGTGACGACATGATGAAACTTGCGCTAAGTTTCGATTAAGAATTGCAGCTTGGTCCGCCTAGCCTGTGAGTTTCCGCCGGCCACTCGCAACGTTCCAGTTCCGGAAGTGGTCAGGCGACCGGATGCCGATACAGCTTTCATCATTATGAAAAAACCGGCCCAGGCTCCCCTCCAAGCCAAGGCCGGCCGACGAAGTCTCGTCCGAAGCGTGCTTTGCGTGCGATGAATCGTAAGGGCTGACCGTTAAGGGTCGATTCCTTCCCAGTTAGTTCTCTGTGAAGGAGTGGCCGGTCGCGAACATGCACTTCGGCGCGGCAT
The DNA here is from genome assembly GCA_041748515.1 of Phycisphaerae bacterium. Lineage (GTDB taxonomy): Bacteria > Planctomycetota > Phycisphaerae > UBA1845 > UBA1845 > JBGTDB01. The sequence goes on along the minus strand of JBGTDB010000365.1, from coordinate 8,482 downwards.
ACGAACAACTCACAGGACGGTTCGAGCCGACGAATCCACTAATCAATGAGAATCTAAGTGTTCCAGGTTGGACGGGTTGAGGCGAGGAAGCGAAGGTGGCGGAATAGGTGATGGCGTTGGTAGATCAGGTCGAGCAGCCGGCGAATGGAATCCTCGTCGATCCGCCCGGTGAATCGCAGACTGAGCAGGTCGTCCTCCAGTTCATGCCATCGGTGCGTGCCGTTGAGCTTGCGTTTGCGCTTGGGGTCGCGGTCCTCAAGAATGGCCCGCACTTCGGTTTCGATGCGCTTAAGCTCGACGCCGACATGGTGCGCCGAAAGGCTGGACTCCCAGTCGCCCTTGCGAAACCGGCCTGGCGTGGAAGGTCCGGACGGTGCCTCTCCGGCATCGGAGATGCGCCCCATGTCGCTTGTATCGTCGTCGAGGCCTGAGGCGAGTTGAGTTCGAGCGTCGCTCGATACCGATTGGGGAACGACCGGGTCGGTTTCGACGCCAAGGTCATCCAAAGACCTGGCACCCGCGTCGAGTCGCGCTTCCTCTACCGGATCCTCAATGATCGCTTCTTCAGCCGGTGGATTGAATTCAGCGGCGTCTTCCACAAGCGGAAGATCGTTATCGGCAGCCGAGTCTGAATTGCGGGGGCCGGGCGCGTCGTTCATGCGTCATTGCCTGCTAATCAGCCAGTGCGGCCTGTAACGCCAACAAGGCGTAGGCCGTGGTCAGGTGCGGGTTGCCCTCATACCAACGATCGGCCGAGTTTACCCAGCTCCCGTCGTCATTTTGCCGAAGTACCAGCGTCTTGCACAGTTCCGTTCGCCAGACATGCGAAGCGCCTCGCCCGTCCTGAATCCGCGGCACGCCCCAGGCCTGCATAGCCTTGGCGAAAACGTGATAATAATAATAAAGCCCCTGCATGGCGAATTCGACCGGCATGTTGGGGTTCTGATCCAGCGTGTAGTTTTGCCGAATCCAGTCGACGGCGGCCTTCACCCGCGGATCGTCGCGATCCACTTTCGCATAGAGCATGCTCTTGAACCCCGCGTAAGTCATCGAACCATAGCTTCGAAGGCGGGGTCGGCCCTCGACGATCTCCGTACCGGCTTTGGATTCACCGCCGTTAGCCGGCGTGTAGATAAAGCCGCCGTCGCCGCCGGATTCGGCAAAGGGTTGATCGTTGGACGAGGCCAGCATCTGCGAGCGGCTGATGAAGACCATTGCCTTCCTGTAGACCGGATCGTCGGCCGGCAGGCCGCTCTCATGGAGGGCCTCGAGCATAAGCTGGGTGTTTGAAAGATCGGGGCGCTTGCTCTTTCCGTATCCGGCCCCGCCGTACCACGAGCTTGATATCTCGTGCCCGTGCCGCTCGTCCCATTGCAGTTTCTTGAGGTAATCCTGGGCGGCGCGGATGCGGCCTGCCAGCTTGTCATCGTTCATCGCGGCGAGCGCGATCAGGGCCACGCTTGTGTTGTAGTTGTGCAGACCTTCGTCGGGGATATAGATTCCGCCGTCGGGTTGCACAAAGGTCAGAATGAACTGCAATCCGCGTTGAACGTTTGGATGAGAGGGACCGTAATCGGGGTGTTTGGCGAGTCCGGCGACGACAAGGGCGGTGATCGCGGGATGCGGCCGGTCGAATGCCTCCCAGGCACCGTCCGGGCGTTGGGCGGCGACCAGATACGACGCGGCCTTAGTAAGAGCTCTTTCAGTGCTTTGCCGAACGGCCGGTTCGAGCCGCTGTTCGGCGCCGATTTCTTGGGCCAATAACGGAGTCGTCACCAGGACGGCGAACAGCGCCACTATCGTCAATTTGTGCATTTGATGGCTCATTTATTCGATTATAACGGGCCGGGCTTACAATCAGTTAAAAGTCCTGTCAGCAGTCTGTAACTTCCAGCACGGCGGTCAATCGAGACTGCGATACCGTTCTTCTCGCTTTCGCCGATGCTCTTCGAGCATTTCCGGCGTGGCTCGGTTCAGATCGGGCGGCGGCGGGAACTGGCGAAAAGTGGACACGCACCCGGTGGACAACACCAGAAGGCCGACACCGATCAATGCCATGAATACGGGAAGCACCAATAAAGTAAATCGCCCTTCTCGCACGACAAGCAAGATCGCCATCGCGGCAAAAGCGGCGGCGGCGGCAGCGTTTACGCCCACGGCCAGCCGGGCACTGCCCGGCCGTTCGCCCTGAAGTCCGATCCCGGTCGCGGCCAGGGCCAGCCCATAAACGAAGGACGTAAGGATTCCGATCGTCCAGACGGCCGGCACGAATCGCGTGGAGAAGAACTCCCACCAATTCGCGGCCGGAGCGTCGGTCGGGGCAATCCACTTCTGGCTAAGGGCCCAGAGGATGCAAGCCGCGAGAGCCAGACAGACGCCGACGGTTTGGAACACCACGCCCGTTCCGATGGCAAACGCCCTCGGGTTCGGCTCAGCCGCTTCGAGAAGCGATTCGTCTTTCACCGGCGGACATTCCCCGCTTTGACTCTGACTGCCCGGCGTCGGCGAATTCGTTGAACGAGATTCCTGCATCGGCATCTGATCATTCTACGTCCAAACAGCCCCGACTCCTTTGCCGGGAATCGCTTTTTCGATCCCTTGCCCAAGCGTCCTTTTAGCTTGCCGCTCCTCAAAGGATTGGGTACTGGAAGTTAATCGCCCAGCTTCACAATGACCATTGTACCACACTGGATTGCTCGGTGTTATGGGTTCAGCGGTGTATCCCGCCGATAAGGTTCGACGGCCGCAGGGGATTCGGGATAATGAAGTGCCTTCGGTTTGTCATTTAAACTCCGGTTACGCGAGGCCCCGGTTCCTGTGCTTCGAATTGCACCGCTATTTCCCGTCGCCGTCGGATTGATCGTCGGCATTCTTGTCGATCACGCTTGGGTCCCAGCGGCCGCGCTTTACTTGGCCATCTTTGCAGTCGGATGCTCGGCCCTTTTTGTTCCCGTGATTCGCCAACGATATACCGCAAGCTGCTTTGTTGGACTCGCACTTGCCGGTGGAGGAGTACTTCACTGGAGCACCGCCCGGCGCATTCCGCAGAACAGCATTGAACGCTTTGCCGATCGCGGCGGCACGCTGCTGCGCGTTACGGGGCGCGTGGTTTCGGAACCCCGCCGTCTTCCGCAACCGGAGAATCCGTTTGCTCAATGGATTTCAAAATCCGAGCGGACGGCGTTTGTATTGGCTGTCGAAGCGGTTGAGTCGTCTGAGGGATTGGTGCCGGTCTCGGGTCGGGTGCGCGTGACCGTGTATGAAACCGTACTCGACCTGCGGCTGAACGACCGCTGCGAGGTGTTCGGCCGGATGTCCCCCCTTTCGCCCCCGGCCAATCCAGGCGGATTCGACTGGGAACGACATTCTCGATCCCAGGGCATCGTCGCCCGGCTGTCCTGCCGGCATCGCGAAAATGTGCGGATACTCGGCGGCGCATCGGCAGTTCGATGGGCGCCGCTTGTGTGGCTGCGGGCTACGGCCACAAAGCTTCTCACCGATGATCTGCCCGTCGACGCCGATGAGGAAGCGAGCCTGCTGGAAACGATGCTGCTGGGCCAGCGCTCGCGGCTCTCGGCACGGCTCAATGAAGTTTTCATTCGTGCCGGATGCATCCACTTCCTGGCCGTCAGCGGCGTTCACCTGGTTATCGTAATGTTCCTTGCCCGCGTTGTGTTTCGAGTCCTTGGGGCGGGAAACGCCGGTTGCACGTGGGGCATGATGGTCGCAATCGTCGCTTATGCGCTGCTGGCGGAACCTCGACCGCCGATCTTACGGGCGGCGATCATCGGGCTGATCTATTGCACGGCGCGGCTGCTGGGCAGGGAACGGGCCTATCTGAACTGGGTTTCGGCGGCGGCGATTGTCCTGCTCGTATTCGATCCGCGGATGCTGTTCGACGTGGGTTTTCAGCTTTCGTTCGCCGCGGTGCTGGGCGTGAGCTACCTTGCGCCGGCACTGAAGTCCGCAGCCCGAAAACTGGTGTTCAATCTGCGTAACTCCTTCAGCAGGGGCGCCGCGGCCGACGATCGGCGAATCGTCGAGATTCTGCGAAGCCGGGCCGGCCCCAGATCGGTTGTCCGCCGAAGCTCGGATTGGCTGATGGGGCGGACCTTTGACGGATTATCGATCGGTTGCGCGGCCTGGCTGGCGGGGCTCCCCATCATCGCCGCGACTTTCTACCGAATCCAGCCCTGGGGCGCGCTTAATTCGTTCCTGCTCATGCCGTTGGTTACGCTGATCATGGCCCTCGGATTTGTCAAGGCGATGGTGGCGGCAGTATCTCCCACTGCGGGCGCCTGGGTTGGAGCGATCCTTTCCGGCGTCGATGGGTTCATGCTCCAGGTCGTCGAACGCATGGCGGATTTGCCGGGCGCATCGGCCTGGGCTTCGCCTCCGCCCTGGTGGATGGGAGCGGTATTCTATGCGTTTCTTATCGCATTCGCCTTGCGCCATGCCCGTCGCCTCACGCCACCAAAATTCGGCGGACGCAGCGGTCTGGACACGATGCCGAGCCATGCCTCCGAAAGTCGCGGAGCTGTTCTGTTATTTCCCTTGCCAAAGTACACCGCGCGGGCGGGCCTGACGGCATTGGTGCTGACGGCCGCGATGGGATCCAATCCGCTTGCCGGCAAACGGCCCTTGACGATCACGGTTCTGGCCGTGGGGCAAGGTTCGGCCACGGTGATTGAACTGCCCGACGGCCGGACAATGTTGTACGACGCCGGAACGTCATATTCCTCGGATGTGGGCCGGAACACGGTGGTTCCATTCTTGCGGAGTCGCGGCGTACGCAACCTTGACCAGATCATCGTGAGCCATGCGGACCTGGATCATTTCAGTGGAATCCCGACCGTCCTCGACGAAGTATCCGCCGGGCCGGTTGTGACGAACGCGCTCTTTGAGCGGTTCAGTCATTCGACGCGGCCGAGTCGCCATTTCTTGTTTCTGCTAGAAGCGAGCGGGCACCCCGTCCAGGTTCTTAAGCAGAACGAAGCGACCTGGGAGCTCGGCGGGGTTACCTTCGAATGGCTATGGCCCGACGCGGAAGCGGCGGCGGATCAAGTGAATGATACGTCCAGCGTGGTTCGGATCACTTACCGGGGTCGGTCCGTGCTGCTCAGCGGGGACATTGACGAATCCGCCCAGGATGCGCTGCTGGCTCGCGGCGACCTCGCCGCCGACGTTCTGTTCCTCCCGCATCACGGCAGCGTACGCCGCACGACCCGTGAGTTTATTCGGGCGGTCGGCGCCGATGCACTTATTCGGTCCAGCAATGAACGAATGGCTGATACCCTGAGCGGACTGCCGAACATCGTGGGCGACACGCCGCTATACAATACAGCGGACCACGGGGCGATTATCATTCGAGTGGACGAGACCGGCTTGAAAATCACTACGCACTTGGAGGGCCAGGTCAATTGATCGGGAATCTCGGGTCGTGGACTCGATTGGCGTATCGAGCCTGGCGATATCGGCTGCGCCACGACCGTTGTGAAATCGGCTTTTTGATTAGGACGCTTAAGCGCGGCGACATTGCCGTCGACATTGGGGCTCATAAGGGCGCCTACACCTATTGGATGGCAAAGTGCGTCGGTCCAACTGGAATGGTGGTCGCCTTTGAACCTCAACCGGAACTCGCTTCCCGTCTTTTTGCGGACATGGGCCGCTGTTTCGGTTCGACAGTAATGGTCGAAGAGAAGGCATTGTCGCGCACGCATGGGTCTGCCGTGTTGCACGTTCCTTCGACCGAACCATCGCCCGGAGCGACCTTGGAAATGCGCGGGGAAATCCGCGGCCGTTCGATCCCTGTCTGCCTGGCGACTCTGGACGAGCACTTCGCCACACATGCACCGAAATCTCGCATTGCCCTGATCAAGTGCGACGTTGAAGGCCACGAGCTGGACGTGTTTCGCGGCGGAGAACGCACTCTGATGGAGCACCGGCCCGCGCTTCTTTTTGAGTGCGAGGCCAGACATCGGGCCGACGCCCGGGTCGAAACGGTTTTCGATTTTCTGCAAAGCCTGGGGTTTCACGGCCACTTCTTCGGGAGAGACAACCTGATGCACGACATTGCCGAGTTTCGTCCGGAAGTTGACGCGCCGGAAGTCAGCCGTCGCCGAATCAACAACTTCATATTCCTGCCCGGTTCGGCGCGGCCGCGCGCTTGATCGCCGCGAACAGGCGATGGAGACGGGCGGGCTGTTCGGGTTCTCGATAGTCATTTCGCCGACCATTTTCGACGGAACCGCCTTGGGTATCGCCCTGCCTTCTGATTGCGTGCAATTCACGGTGAGGCTATATTCACCTTCGTACCCATGAATTCGGAGGCATTGGCATGATTGTCGGCGTCCCCAAAGAGACAAAAACACACGAATACCGTGTCAGCCTGACTCCGGTTGGCGTTGACGAGCTTGTGCGGCGCGGACATCGAGTGTTGGTCGAGACTGATGCCGGGTTCGGCTCGGGAATTACCAATGAAGAGTATACGGCCGTCGGAGCGGAGATTGTTGGTTCCGTCCGCGACGTGTTCCAGAAGTCTGATATGATCGTCAAGGTCAAGGAGCCGCTGGCCGCCGAACGTGCCATGATGCGCGATGGGCAGGTCATGTTCACCTATTTCCACTTTGCGGCCGATCGTGAATTGACAGACGGTGTCATGCGGACCGGCTCGGTCGCCATAGCGTATGAGACGATAACCGACCGCAACGGCCGCCTGCCGCTCTTGACCCCGATGAGCGAAGTCGCGGGTAAAATGAGTATCCAGGAAGGGGCCAAGTACCTTGAACGGCCGATGATGGGCCGAGGAATTCTTCTGGGCGGTGTGCCGGGCGTAGAGCCGGCCGAAGTGTTGATCATCGGCGGCGGCGTGGTCGGAACCAACGCGGCGAAGGTGGCCGCGGGGCTAGGCGCCAACGTCACCATTATGGACGTGAACATCGATCGGCTTCGGTACCTCGATGACGTCATGCCCGCCAACGTCCACACGATTTATAGCGACCGGCTGACCTTGCACAAACTCCTGGTGAAGGCCGATCTTGTGATTGGAGCGGTCCTCATTCCCGGGGCGCGCTGTCCGATTCTGCTGACCCGCGAGTCGCTGGGCACCATGCAACCCGGGGCGGTCATCGTGGACGTGGGCGTGGATCAGGGCGGATGCTGCGAAACGATTCGGCCCACGACGCACGAGGCTCCAACATATATTGTCGATAACGTTGTTCATTACGGCGTGGCCAACATGCCCGGCGCGGTGGGACGAACGTCCACGTTCGCCCTCACCAACGCGACGCTCCCTTACGCGGTCAAGCTCGCGGATCTCGGCTATAAACGAGCGTGCCTCGAGAATCCGGGCTTGGCCGCGGGAATCAACATTGAGCGCGGCAAGATTACCAACCAGGCGGTCGCCGAAACGTTCGGGTTGGATTTTCACGCCCCCTCCATTGCCGCCTAGAACCCAACCATGAAGAATCTTGTTATTGGTATTCTGGTCGTGATCCTTGTCGTTGTCGGGTACTACACGGCCACCACGAACTTGCGTCTGCGTCTCGAAGGATTGGAGGGCAAGACGGAAAAAGTGATTCGCGGAGACTTGACCCTGCCGATCAACGCCACCGGGTCAGTGCGACCGGCGCTTCGGGTCGAGATTAAGTCGGAAGCAAGCGGCGAAGTCATCGAAATCGCCCGCGAACCCGGGGACCGTATCCGCGTCGGCGATCTGCTGATCCGCCTGCAAAAAGACGACGAGCAGCGCAGTGTCGACCGGGCCTCGCAGGATCTGGCCATCGCCCAGGCTCGCCTCGAAACGGCAAGAATTCGGCTTGATCTCGCCAAGAACTCGGACCTGAAAAACGCCCAAGCCCAGGTCGATCAGCTTGTGCCCATGGTCGAACTGGCCAAGTTCCGCATGGACAAGATCGAGGCAATAGAAAAATCGCTGACCAGCGAAGAGGAAATCCTCGCCCGCCGGGTGGAATTCGCGCGCCAGGATGCCCAGCTCGACGCGGCCATTGCCAACTTTGAAAAGGCCAAGCTGGCCATACCGCTTTCGGAACAGTCGGTCATTGAGGCGGAGGCCGCGCATCAGGCGGCTCAAGCGTCGCTTGGCGATGCCAAGAAACGTTTGCAGGAAACGGACGTCACTTCTCCCATTGACGGCGTGGTGGCCGATATCAAAACGCAGATCGGGGCGGTAATCCAAGGCGGAAAGACAACGTTTACCGGCGGCACAGTGCTCGCGGTCGTTATCGACATGGACCAGGTTCTGGTCGAAGCCGAAGTGGACGAGTCCGACATCGGCCGCGTTCTGGAGATTGCGCCGCCCTGGGCCCGGCCCGGCCGGGAGAGTGATCTCACCATGCCCGCCAGTGTCGAGGAGGCGCTGGCACTAGTGGAACACCCGCCGGTGGTCACGGTTGAGTCCTTTCGCGACGTCGAATTCACCGGGATCGTCCAGTACATCAAGCCCGAACCCGAGAGCCGCAGC
>JBGTDB010000364.1:0-2629 GCA_041748515.1 Phycisphaerae bacterium | reverse complement strand
GCTTGCTGAGCGGCCCGCGAAACCCTTGAACTTCGCGGAAAACGCGTACCTTTTTGCGGTGTCGGGCTGCCCCGTATTTAGCTCTCATTTTCGACTAACTCCAGCCATTCGAGCACCGGGCAATACCCGGCAACTTGTCTTTCCTTGCGTCGTCCATTCGTGCAACGCATACTCGGACGCTATAAGCGAGGGCTTGGGGTCCTTATTTATTGACGTCCCTTCGGTGGTTGGCGCTACCGGCGCCGCAGTGATTCCTATCAGACGGCCCACCCACATAAAGTGGGCGCGACGAATGCACGAAACTCAAGCTTCTCCGCCAACTGCTATTACAATTCGGTCGGCGATGGCGCTGTCCAGGATGGTCGGCTTGCGTAAACGACGTCGGCGATTGCCGTCCTTGCCGCTCATCAAGTGCTTGGCGTTGGACGACTTGAACTTGACCTTGCCGCTGGCGGTTATGCGAATCCGCTTCTTCAGCCCTTTATGTATCTTCATTTTGGCCATATTGCCATCCTGACTATTCGCTCAAATTACAACGACGCCACCCGGTTTGGCCGGGAGGTTCAGCCCCCGGTTCCGGGAAAGCCCCGCATTGTACGGGCGGATGCTGGCAATGCAAGTCGCCGTTTTTACGGCCCGAAATGAACGGGTAGCGGCCGCCATTCCAAAGGATGGGCTGAGAACCTGCGATTGACTCCGGCCGGTGGCGGAATACGATTGCGAACCGGCAGCCCGGGTGGCGGAATTGGCAGACGCGCAAGCTTGAGGTGCTTGTGGCCGTAAGGTCGTGGAGGTTCGAGTCCTCTCTCGGGCAGTATCGGAGCTATCGGCGGCTGAGCGCCTTTGGCTGAGTAAGTGGCGGGGGTGTCAGACCCATGTTTTTTCAGCCGAGGCGGCGGCGCCACACGTCGTTCGGTGACTCCTACCGCGGGCCGTTAAGGTAGTCGCTTCGATTTTCTCAAAACAGGGTATTGCCCGTTCTCTGATGACATTCCCCTTGACCCAGCAGGGGCGGCTGGTTGAGTTTCGGCCGGAGCACGCCGAACGCATTGCTTCATGGGTTGACGACAACCGACAGCTCCTCTGGCTGGCCCCCAGTACTTTGCCTCCCCTTACTCCCGAGAAAGTTCGCAATTGGTGCAACTCCGGGGGGCGAGCCTACGTCTATGGCGAGGCTGCGGCGGTGGGGGAACTCGATCCGCTCCAAGTCCTTGGTTACGCCGAACTTAACCGCTTGAGGCACGATCCCAATGGCTGGTGGATCGGCCATTTTGTGGTCGATTCTCAGCGCCGCGGTCGGGGCATCGGCCGGTCGGTTCTTCGCTGTCTCGCATCCGCAGCTTTTGATGGCTTCGCCGCGTCCAACCTTTGCCTTGTCGTATTTCCCGAGAACGCGGCTGCGATTCGGTGCTATGAGTCCGCAGGATTTCGAAGAGTGGGAGAGGAGTTTCATCGCTTCGGCCGATTGCAGTCTCGACATCGGTTGCTGCGCTACGACATGAGCCTCGATGAATGGCGGGCCGGCAAGGCCGGCTGATCGCCACCCTTATTCAGCTCCATAAATACAAGAACCGTTGGCCCTATGCCGACCAGTGATATTTGTCATTTACGCGCATTCCCTACTCCGATTTCGCCTGATTTCTCGGAGGATTCCCGGCCGATAAGTCCAAAATCGCGAACTGTGTAGGAGCCCGAAACCAATGGTATACGCCGCATGGACATTCTGGTTGCTCGTGGTTGTCCTGGCCGCCTGGGGTGTCCGCGAATTGCTTACGGGGTTGATAAAACCCCGAGTTCTCAATGCAGTCTTGCTGCCCGGGACGCTGGTGGGTGTGGCCGGGCATGCCCTGGGCCTCCTGGTCACCGGAGCAACCATCCGCGATACGACGCTCATCAAGGACGACGATTCGGGCGAGCCGGGGACCACGGCCGATCCCCAGCCGCGTATTCCTGTGGTCGGGCCGATCATCATCGGGATGCTGCCGTTGATCGCCTGTGCCGCCGCCATCCATTTTGCCGCCGCCTACCTGGGCCGGCCAATCTTGGGAACGATAAGGACCAACATTGTCGGCCCTACGTTGCCCACTTCCTTGGCCGCGCTTTGGCAACTACTTCGCGACCTGGTCACGCTCCTGGAGTCTTTCATCGCGGCAATCCGTGCATCCGACCTGACCAACTGGAAGACTCTGCTCTTTCTGTATTTGACAACTTGTCTCACGGTGCGGATGGCTCCATTTCCCGGAACGGCCCGTGGGACGCTTGGCGCGATCCTTTTCCTCGGAATTCTGGCCGGATTACTCACCTGGCTATTTGATCTCGAACAGTCGGCGGGGGCGAAAGTCTGGCCGATCGTGAATCTCGCCGTGGCCACGCTGTTGGCCCTGCTATTAATCGCGCTGCTGATCCGCGGCGCGGCCCTGCTCGTTCAAATCATCCGAAGCGAGCGTTGATCCTATGAGCTAACCGATTTCGCCGTTCGTTTCGTACTTGGCGATCTTCTGAAGGCGACGTTCGTGGCGGCCGTTTTCGTACTCGGTGCGCAGCCACGAATCGACTACCCGGCGGATTAATTCATCGCCCAGCAGGTCGGCGGGGATGCAGAGGATGTTAGCGTTATTGTGGCGGCGGG
>JBGTDB010000363.1:0-3358 GCA_041748515.1 Phycisphaerae bacterium | reverse complement strand
TCGGAGGCGGGTGGGAAACGTGCCGGGATGGCTCATTTCGGGCGATATGGTACTTCGCGGGCTGGTGCTCTGCTTCTGCGACTTCGTGCTGATGTACTACGTTTACGACCAGGTTCCGTTTTTCTTTCTGGTCCTGGCGTGCATCGGCAGTTGCATCATTATCTTTTCCGTGGTCCGCCTGCTGCCCTTATGCATCATCGCCGGGCTTTCGGTGCTGGTCATCCTGGCCGCGCCGATTTATTTTCAGGGCGGGCCAGTGGCGCCTTCCGCTGAGGGATACTTCATTAACATTCTGTTCAACACGGCGATGCCGACCGATTTCCCTGTGCCGGAAGGCCAATGGGGATTCTGGGTCATGTACCCGATCTTTCCGTGGATCGGGTGCTTTGGTCTGGGTTGGTGCCTTGGAACGCTTTACGAGAAATCAGGCGGGCGCGCCGACTCTGATTCGATTAACGAGCGGACCGGCCGCGTGGCGGTCCCAAATCGACTGGTTGTGGTTGGCATCGTGGCCTTGGCGGCCGCTTTTCTGCTCCGATGGTTTGGCGGTGCGTACGCTGATCGGCTTCCCATGGGCGATGGACCGATCTCCTCGGCTTTCTGGGCGATCTCCAAGTATCCTCCGTCGCCGGTTTTCCTGATTTCCACGATCGGAGCGATGCTGGTCCTGTTGGGGGTTCTGCGGCCATTGGATGCGAGCGAGCGAGTGGGATGGGCCTGGCGGGTGCCGCTGGTCTTTGGGCACTTGTCCCTGTTTTTCTATATCGTTCATTTTTATCTCTATGGAATCTACCCATTCTTCAGCGACACGATGAGTCGGTACAGCCTGAAGACAGTGTACACGATATGGCTGGCCGGATTGGTGGTCATGTTCCCGCTATGCCTGGGCTATCGTAAGCTGCGGTCTCGCTATCGCCGGGTGCTTCGGTACTTCTGACGATTCTGCTCTTTGCGAAATCTTAGATTCGAGGCAATGACCGCGAGGGTCTATACTCTACTCTCGGGTCGTGGCTTCGGCCGGCGCGTCGAACAGTCCGTGGCAAAGAGCATCGAGACTTGTGTGGCACCGGTTTCCAACCGGTGAAAACACGGGTTGAAAACCCGTGCCACACGTTTCGCCACGGGCCGCTAAGCCCGACGGAGATTCCGCGCGGGCCAAGGACCGCGGTTCGCGGAATGCCTGCGGTTCGCAGCGGCCCGGGGTCGGTACGGCGAAGATAATGTGGATTCAAATTTTCATATTCGCATGGCTGGCACTGGGCACCATCAGCGCCGTTCACGCCATTTGCTATAAGCGCGATCCACGCAGCGCTACGATCTGGCTACTGCTCAGCTTCGTGTTGCCGATCATCGGTCCGTGGTCTTACTGGGCCTTCGGAATCAACCGGGTTGAGCGCCGGGCGATCAAGCTTCGCGGACGACGGTCGCGCACGCGCGGGCCAGAGATTCGCGAAATCAATCGGCCGCTTGGCCCGGGCGATGAGCGGGCGATCGGACACCTTCGCCCGCTGTTTGATCTTTCCGACCGCGTCACGCACATGGCGATGCTTCCCGGCAACCGGCTCACGCCACTGCACAACGGGGAAGAGGCATATCCGGAAATGCTTGCGGCGATCGCCTCGGCGGAAAAGAACGTCACGCTGGCGAGCTACATCTTCGATTGGGACGACACCGGACGGACCTTCGCCCGCGTGCTCGGCGAGGCGGCCCAACGGGGCGTTAAGGTCCATTTGCTGCTGGACGGCATCGGGGCGGTCGGCACGGTTTCTCGCATGGGCCGAATGCTGATTGAGAGCGGCGCGAAGGTGGCGGCGTTCTTTCCCCTCGGCCTGCCGTTCGGACGGTTTCGCATGAACCTGCGAAACCACCGCAAGATCCTGGTGGTCGATGGCAAGGTCGGATTCACCGGAGGGATGAACGTTTCGTCGCGACACTATTTGAACAGTGACAATCCCAATCGCGCGGAGGACCTGCACTTCAAGGTCGAAGGGCCCGTGGTCGCCGAGTTGCAGGAGACGTTTATCGAAGACTGGTTTCTGGCAACCGACGAAATGCTATCCGACGACGGGTATTTTCCGGAGCTGACTCGATGCGGCGATGCGCTTTGCAGGGCTATTGTCAGCGGTCCGGATGAGCACTTCGAGAAGATCCCCCTCATTTTGCAAGGGGCCCTGGCCGCGGCCCAGGAATCGGTCTGGATCGTCACACCCTATTTTGTGCCCACTTCGCCACTGGTCAGTGCCATGGTGACGGCCGCGCTCCGCGGTGTGCGGATCACCCTCGTGTTGCCGTCGCACCTGGACATTCCATTCATGCGCTGGGCCTCGGATGCTTACCTGTGGCAGGTTCTTGAACACGGCGTTGAGGTTTATCATCGACCGGCACCGTTCGTCCATACAAAATTGATGATTGTGGACGAGCGATGGATTCTCCTGGGCTCGGCGAATATGGACCGTCGGAGTTTCCGGCTCAATTTCGAGTTCAACGTAGAGGCCTTTGACCATGCATTGGCCCGCCGACTGATCGGCGAGTTGGAACAAACCGTTCAGAATCTCTCACCGCTGACGCTCGAAATGGTCGATTCCCGTCCCCGTTGGCAACGGTTCCGTGACGGTTTCTTCAAGTTGTTCTCGCCTCACCTGTAGCGGGCATGGCGCGTTAAAGACCGGCTTCGCCGGTTGACGGCGAGCGGTGCCGCACCTACAGTCCGCGATTCGAAGCAAGCCGGATCTTTGTTGAGGCTTGGCCGGCACGTGGGAGGCTATACATCGCCGGCGGGCGTGGTCCGTTCGGGCCTGGCAACAGGGGCGTGCGTTGCCAGTTTAGGTCCGGCTCGCCAACCCAGACGGGCTCGCGGAGCCGCTTAACCGACGATTCTTCATTCGAGCAGGATAGTGTTCGCGGTCATCTCAGACATACATGGAAACCTCGAAGCGCTTGAGGAAGCGCTGAAGGACATCGACCGCCGGTCGATCAAGCAGGTTCTCTGCCTTGGCGACATCGTCGGATACGGAGCGAGCCCTCGGGAGTGCCTCGATCGGGTCATCGACCGGTGCGAGTTTTCCCTTTGCGGAAACCACGACCAGGCTGTTTTTTATGAACCGACAAATTTCAACGTCGGAGCCGAGCGGGCCGCCTACTGGACGCGGCAGGTCCTGGAGGAAGAAAAAAACAAGGGCAAGCGCGACCGGCGCTGGGAAATGCTCGGACGCCTGCCGATTCGCTCGGAGGCCAAGGGCCTGCTGCTGGTCCATGCCTCGCCGCGCCGCCCGGTGAACGAATACCTGTTCCCGGAGGACGTGTACACGAATCCCGGGAAAATCATCGATAATTTTCGGCGGCTGGAAGAACATCATCT
>JBGTDB010000362.1:0-1884 GCA_041748515.1 Phycisphaerae bacterium | reverse complement strand
CTTCTTTTTGCATGGACGGGCAAGATGCAAGGCAAGAGCGGCCGGGTTTCAGTGGATAGGGGCGGCGGAATGCATTTTAAGCTCGTCGCGGATGCGCCAGAGGGATGTCATGGACCGCTTCCGGTCGATTCCGCCTCGGATGAGCAACTTGCGCGCCTCTGGGTTTTTCCAATCTTCCCGTCGGTGCGGGCGATTCGGCCATCGAGCTTCAAGGCCAAGGCGGGGTGTTATGACTGGAACATGACGGCCAGGGACGAGCAGGGGCGCATTCTGGGAAAAGACGGCCGACCTTTGCAGTACGTCAAGGAGACGCTGACCGATCCAGACAATGGCAAGGACGTGACGACGTGGCGGCTCAGCGGAGAACCGGCGAATGTTAGCGACAACTACGACGACGCTGATTGGCTGGCCTTGTCCCGCGCCAGGGTGGGCGACTGGGCTGATGCGTGCTTCGCTCTAGCCGAGCTGATCGTCGAGCCTATGACGGAGCCGGCTCAAGATGCTAGCAAGCCCAATTCGGCTGCCATTGTGTTCGAGGGCAGCACAGATGACGTTGCAAAGCGATTATATTGCTCGACCGAAACTGTGAGACGCCGTGCGAAAGATGGCAATGCCATCGGCGCCTGCAAGGTGGCCAAAGTGCGTAACGGTCGCTATCGCGTTCTCGGCACCCCCACAAGTCCAACAATTTAGCCCCACAATCCCCACAATCGCCACAAGTTTGCCCGACCGACTCGACGCGCCACTTCCGTGCGCGTATGAGTTATGTATGGATTCGAACCTTATCACGCCCCACGAACTGGATCGCAAGCTGAGATATCCGCGAGGGCGGTCCGCCCGGCTCGCTCGAAAAGGCCTAATCCCGTGTGTATACCTCCCGGATGGAGAGCTTCGCTTTGAGCGAGGGGCGATTGATCGGTGGATTCAGGAACAAACCGAGAGTCGAATATGCTTGATCGCAAGAAAATGAAGGCGAATTCTTCACATGCAGAATGCCCGGTACAGCGGTCACTGCAATCAACGAAGAAACTTCGAACGGAACCTATGACAACAGCAATCTCGAAATCACTGGGAAACACGTCGTCGCCGACTCCGGTCTTGGCCCTACGTCCGAAAGAGGCTGCGAAATCTCTGGGCATCGGTGAGCGCTTGCTCTGGACGCTCACGAAGAACGGAGAGATTCCTCACATGAGAATCGGCAGAGCGGTCGTTTATCCCATGGACCAGTTACGCGATTACTTGCGAAAGAAGTCACAGGCATCCTTGGAACTGCAATCATGATAGTTCAAGCATCGTCCTATAGTGGCAGTCTCGAGGTCGCCTTGACTTTCGGTTGGCGCTTCCGCCTATTGTCCGTGTCCAAAGTGTTCAAGTGACACGAAGACGGAGTCGTTTACATGGCCAGCATTACGCGACAATCGAACGGACGCCGACTGATACAGTTTACCGGCGCTGACGGCAAGCGCAAATCGATCCGGCTGGGCGCCTTCTCGCAACGAGCCGCCGAAGGAGCCAAGCTGCACGTTGAACGCCTCATCTCGGCCACTATCACCGGACACGCAGTCGAGGACACGACCGCACATTGGCTTAAGAACCTCGACGAACCGTTCCTGGCGAAACTCGCGAACGTCGCCCTGATCCCGCGCCGGGCCGCGGCCGGGCCGCTTGAGCAGTTCCTCGACTCGTACATCGCCACGCGCACCGATACCAAGCCGAACACGAGAATCGTCTACGGCCACACCTGCCGCTGCCTGATCCAGTACTTCGGCGCCGGCCGGGCCATCCGCGACATCACCCCAGGCGATGCCGACGAATGGCGGCTGTGGCTGAAAACCGACCAGAAGCTCGCAGACAACACCGTTCGTCGCCGCTGCGGCATCGCCA
>JBGTDB010000361.1:0-8668 GCA_041748515.1 Phycisphaerae bacterium | reverse complement strand
TGGCGATGCCGCAGCGGCGACGAACGGTGTTGTCTGCGAGCTTCTGGTCGGTTTTCAGCCACAGCCGCCATTCGTCGGCATCGCCTGGGGTGATGTCGCGGATGGCCCGGCCGGCGCCGAAGTACTGGATCAGGCAGCGGCGGGTGTGGCCGTAGACGATTCTCGTGTTCGGCTTGGTATCGGTGCGCGTCGAGATATAGGAATCACGCTATTCGCCAAAGTCGCGGGCTTCTTCCAATTCGGAATCAGGTCCGAGGTTCGCAAATAGCGGCCATCGTCAAAATTGCCCTTGTAGCCAACCGGCCGCGGACTTCGCGAAGTAAGTGATGATGATGTCCGCGCCGGCGCGTTTGATGGCGGTGAGGGATTCGAGGGCGACGGCTTTTTCGTCGAGCCAGCCGCGCTGGGCGGCGGCTTGGATCATGCTGTATTCGCCGCTGACCTGGTAGGCGGCGAGGGGTACGGCCGGGAAAGCGTCTTTCACGCGGCGGATCACGTCGAGGTAGGGCAGGGCCGGCTTGACCATGAGGGCGTCGGCCCCTTCCTGCACGTCGAGCCGGGCCTCTTCCAGGGCCTCGATAGCGTTGGCCGGATCCATCTGGTACGAGCGGCGGTCGCCGAAGGCAGGGGTCGAGTCCGCCGCATCGCGAAAAGGGCCGTAGAACGAAGATGCGTACTTGACGGCGTAAGAGAGGATCGCGACGTCGTTGAATCCAGTGGCGTCGAGGGCGGAGCGAAGGGCTCCCACCGCTCCGTCCATCATTCCGCTGGGAGCGACGACGTCGGCTCCGGCTCGGGCGTGAGCGACGGCCGTTTCGCCGAGGATGTTCAGCGTGGCGTCGTTGTCGATGATGGCGTGCGCTCCGTGCTCCGAGACGAACCCCCTGTGTCCCCCCTTGGCAAGGGGGGAGGTGTTGATCGCCCCCTCACCCTCGACATCGCTGCGCGACGTAAGGGGCAGGTGGTCGCGGCTTGAATTGGGGTCGTTCATCGAACTCGGAGAGTCCGCGCGGACTGAAGTCCGCGGCTTGCTATGGTCGCGGTTTTGAGGGGCGATGACGCCGCAGTGGCCGTGGTCGGTGTAGCTGCACAGGCATACGTCAGTGATGATCGCCAGGCGGTCGGTTTGGCGGCGGATTCGATGAATGGCGCGGGCCACGGCGCTATCGCCTTGGGCGGCACCGGACCCAGTCGCGTCCTTCCGGCCGGGCACGCCGAAAATGAGCACCGACTTCAAACCGGCCGAGACGATGGCTTCGATCTCGCGATCAATCCCCTCGACGGTGAAACGCGAGACGCCGGGCATGGAGGCCACAGGGCCGGCGTCGGCCTCATTCTCTACGACGAACAATGGACATACGAAATCGTCCGTCGAAAGGCGGGATTCGCGTCGCAAGGCGCGCAGGGCCGGAGTCCGGCGAAGTCGGCGCATTCTCTGTTCTGGAAACTCGCTCACGAACCCGTCACAATCTGAGAATAATGGTATTCCAAGGCTGCCATCAAACCTTCTGTGTCGTGCCGAGCGGCGACGATGTCGGAGGACAATCCCGCGCTGCGAAGTGCCTCGGCCGTGGCAGGACCAACGCAGCCGACCGAGGCCCGGCCGACGTTGAGGCCCAGGGTCGTAAACTGGCGCACGGCCGAAGGGCTGAAAAAGAGTATGGCATCGACCCCGCGATGCAACTCATCGAGCGCGGCCGCCGTAGGGGCTGCGTCCTGCGTCGTGTAGCAAATGGGATCGTCCACAACGGCCCCCGCCGCGCGAAGGCCGGAGCAAAGGTCGATGCCACCGAGGTTGCCGCGGGGGAAGAGTATTCTCGTATCGGACGGTAGCCCGGCGTCGGTGATCAATCCGGCGAGGTCGGCACCTGTGTGGCGCGTCGGGATGATGTCCGCAATGAGCCCAATCTTGTTCAACTCTCTGGCGGTTGTGCCTCCGACGGCGGCGATTCGACATCCGCCCAGTGCGCGGGCATCACGGCCGAGCGCCTTTAACCGTTTGTTGAAGGCACGAACGCCGTGAACAGAGCTGAAGACGACCCATCGGTAGTCGCTGAGTTGCGCAATCGCAGCATCGAGTTCCGGGGCCGGTTCATGGTATGCGATGCGAATCAGCGGCATTCGGATGGAGGTCGCTCCCGCGGCCGTGAGCCGCCGCTCAATCTCCGCAGCGGTGGAACGCGGGCGGGTGACGACGATGCGCTTGCCCGCCAGTCCGTTCTCGTTTCGCGCGAACCCCGCATCAGCCAGCGCGGCCACGTCGCCGACAACGGTGATCATTGGCGTGGAAAGTTCGGCACGGTCGGCGGCGTCGGCGATGGTCGAGAGCGTGGCGACCTCAACCCGCTGATTGGGCAGGGTGGCCCGTTCGATACACGCGGCCGGGGTTTGTGGATCGCGTCCGGCGGCAATCAAGGCGTCGGCGATTTCCTGCAACTTGGCCCGGCCCATAAGGATGACAAGCGTATCAATGCCGGAAAAAACGGTGAAGTCGATCGGCGTCGGGTCACCGGAAGCCGTTTCGGCGGTGAGTACGGCAAAGGACCGGGCGGATTGTCGCAACGTCACCGGAATGCCAGCGGCGGCCGGGCCCGCAATAGCGCTGGTGACGCCGGGCACAACCACGCAGTCAACCCCCGCATTGCGACAAGCGGTCAGTTCTTCGTGGCCTCGGCCGAAGACGAATGGATCTCCGCCCTTGAGCCGCACGACGCGAAGTCCGCGGCAGGCCCTGTCCACAAGAAGTTCGTTGATCTGGTCTTGCGATAAACGTTGAAATCCGGGGCGCTTGCCCGCGTCGATCAGTTCGGCGGTCGGTTTTGCGTATGTCAAGAGAGACGGATTCACGAGCCGGTCGAACACGATGATATCGGCGGATTGCAGCAGCGCGCGGCCTCGCACGGTGATGAGGCCGGGGTCGCCGGGCCCGGCCCCGACGAGGTAGATGATACTGCGGGCAGAAGTCACTTCCGAGCCTCCAAGCAAGTGAGAATTCGGGTGTCGTCGAGGGCGGATGTCCGGAGATTTCCGGGACTAGCCAGATCGAGAATCAAGTCGGTAAGCGAGGGGTCGGTGCCAACGGGGGCGTCGCAGATGACCCTCTTGCCTTCGACTTCGCCCATCAGAGGCAATAATGGTTCATTGGGCAGTCTGAGGCCGATACGCCGGGGAACATCGCTCGTGGCATGGGGGCCCGCCCCGATGAGAAACAGAATGACAATGATAATCTGGTGCTTCGCGTGACCGACGATTGACTCAACCGGCGGCTCGTCATCGAGAAAGACCGCGAAGGCGTCGTCGGAAAGTCCGCGGTTTTGCAACTTCGCCGCCAGCTCAACCGTTGCGTTTCGGCTGCGTGGGTGGCGCGGGGTTCCGTGGCCGACAACGGCGATGCTGGCGGGCCCGGCGACTTCGGCGAAACGGGTTCGGATCACTTCGGTTCGGCGGGCAACAAGATCGGCCATGCCCGAGTGCATGCCGACGGGTTGGGTCACTGTGACGAGGGCAGCTGGCGCGAGAGTTGAAGCGTCCGGTTCCCCGTTCAACGCCATCCGTCGATTCTTCATCAACTCGCGTGGGAGGACGACGTCGCAGTAGTACCCGTCGCTGGTCAACAGTGGCACGACGATGATTTCATCGGCAGTCAGCGAGTCAATCACGGTTGAATAGGCGGGCTCGCCCTGGTGAAACGCGACGGCCGTCTCGGCGAAAAAACCTCGGGCGGCGATATCGTCGGCTAGGGCGCGAATTCCGGCGTTGACGCTTGACTCGTGCCGCGAACCGTGGGCCGCCAGGAGCAATGCGGTGGCGCTCATGCCGCGGCCTCCGCCTTTAGCCGAATGATTCGCTGGTGAAGGGTCCGTCGATCGATCCGCCCGCCATCGGCCCGACGGCGCTCCGCGTTGTCGATCAACTCGACAATTCCAGGGGCAACCCTCCGATGGCGAATCCAGGCGAGCACGTCATGAAGCTCTTCCTGCACGATCCTGTTGGCGGCGGCGATCCCCTCTTGGCGGGCATTCCGCTCGCAGGACAGGCCGTCCAGGTGAGTCAGGCGCACGTTAGGCAGATGAGCAACGGTCGGGTCTATGTTGCGCGGGACAGAAAGATCGACGAGGGCGAGCGCCCGAGTCCGGCCGGAGCCGACGACGGACTGGTCGATGACGTAGCTCGGCGCGGAAGTACAGGCCACGGCCGCGTCGGACGCACGGAGTGCGGCAGGCAGATCATGGAGCGCTGCGGGCGTGGCGCCGAATTTCTTTGCGAGTGCGGCAGTTCGCTTCGCATTGCGCCCGGCGACAACGATCCGCCTGGCCCGGCGGGCGGTCAGTTCGGACGCGACTTCGGCCGAAAGCTGTCCGGTTCCAACGACCACGACGAAGAGGCCGCGGATCGAGCCCGATAGTGCGGCGATGCGATCGACGGCCAGCGCGGCGATCGATCGAGCTCCGTCGCAGACGACCGTTTCATGGCGAACGCGCTTGCCGGTGTGAATCGCAGCGCGGGCCAGGGCGGATAATTCCGGGTCGAGCGAGTAGGTTTCAAGAGCCTGTTGAAAGGCGAAGCGAACCTGTCCGAGGATCGCCGATTCGCCGAGGATGCGCGACTCAAGGCCCGCGGCGACACGCAGCAGGTGCTCGGCGACGCCCAACCCGCTTTCAATGCGCAGGTGTCGAGCAACAAGGGCCGCGGGAAGATGAAACCAATCGGCCAGGGCGCGGACCCACGCATCGCGGCCCGGGCGAGTTCCGTGGGCATATATTTCAAATCGTTCGCAGGTGGTCAGAACCATGCGTCCTCTGGCCAGCCGGGCGAGGCGATCGAGCATTTCTCGCTGCTTGTCGGCGTCGGGACGGGCACGCTCGCGCACGGCCAGCGGGGCCGTTTCGTGGGTGATGCCGATGTAGAATAGATCGCGAATCAATTTGAATTCCTCGCGCGTCATGCGCTCGCGGCAAGACCGCGCGGACCAGAGTCCGCGGCTCGCCAAGGTCGCGGCACAACCTAACGGGCGGAATCGTCAGGCGATTCGAAGCTGCACCAGCTCCATCGTCGGGTCCTCGCGGCCGGTGATGCCCTGGCGCGGCGTCGAACGTTCCAACACCCGCTGATAGTAATCGCTGAGGCTCTCACCGGGTTTCCGCCGGTCCGCCCAGGCCTTCAGCAGCGGCCTTAGCGTTGGGACGAGCTGGTCCGTGGCCACATCGGCGGCATAGAGATCCGCCACGCGGTCGCCGCCCATTCCGCCGCCGACGTACACGTGATAGACGTCCTCGCGTCGGCCGACGAAGGCGATGTCGGCGGTGTACGGCCGGGCGCATCCGTTCGGACAGCCGGTCATGCGCAGCGTAATTGGCTCGTCGCGAAGCCCCAGCGAAGCAAGCTCGGCTTCGAACATATTCACCACGTCGGGCATGAGCCGTTCGGATTCGGCCATGGCCAGTCCGCAAGTGGGCAGGGCCGGACAGGCCATCGAATGCCGTCGGGCGGCGGACAAATCCATAACGGGCTTGATGCCGTGGGCGGCCATTTGGGCCTCGATGTCGTCGATCTGCGCTTCTTCCAGGCCGATCAACAGGATGTTCTGATGCGGGGTCAGGGTCATGGCCGGGCGGTGCTTTTTGACGATTTCGCGCAGGCCGGTCTTTATGCGCGTACCGTTGCGATCGGCAATGCGGCCGTTTTCGATGAACAGGCCATAAAACCACTTGCCGTCGGACTGGCGATGCCGACCGAGATGGTCCTGATGCACGGCGGGCGAGATCGGTCGCCAATCGTGCAGCGGAAAAAGAGCCCGGCGGCGGAACTCCTCGCGGAATTTCTCGATGCCCCATTCGATGAGCAGGTACTTGATTCGTGCATGACGGCGGTCGGCTCGGTTGCCGTGATCGCGGAAAATAGCGGCAATGATCTTGACGGTTTCGACGCCGTTCTCCGGATCGACGTAGCCCAATGGCTCGGCCAGTCGAGCGACTGTGTCGGGCTTGCCATGGGTCATGCCCATGCCGCCGCCGACTACGACGTTGTAGCCGATCAGCGACCCGCCCTCGACGATGGCGATGAGTCCGGCGTCGTACGAATATACGTCGATGCAGTTGTCGTCTGCGAGAGCGATGCCGCTCTTGAACTTCCGCGGGAGGTAGGCGTCTCCGTAAAAAGGCTCTTCCTGTTCGGTGGAGATGACCTTTTCGCCGTCGAGCCAGATTTCGTGATAGGCGTTGGAGGCCGGTCGAAGCTGCACGGCGATGTCCCGCGCGACGCGGCGAAGCGTCACGTGCGCCTCGTCGTCCAGCGGGGCGGGGCAACCCATGACGTTTCGCTCAACGTCACCGCAAGCCGAAAGGGTGGTCAGGAGCGTATGGTTGATCTCGGCAATGGCCGATTTGAGGTCTTTTTTCAGCACGCCATGAAGTTGAAAGCCCTGACGGGTGGTGACGCGAAGCGAGCCGTTGGCCAAACTTCCCGCGAGTTCGTCCATGACCAGATATTGATCCGCAGTCAGAATCCCCGCGGGGATCGCGCAGCGGATCATGAATTGAAAGGCCTCTTCCAGTCCCTTCTTGCGGTTTCCGTGCCGAAGGTCGCGGTCGTCCTGCTGGTACGTTCCGTGAAACTTGAGCAGGTTGGCGTCGTCCTTGGCGAAATGGCTCGTACTGTCGGCCAGCGATTCGGCGATTGTCCCACGGAGGTGGCGGCTGGATTTCTTGAGCGCCTCGACCTTGGAGTCGCCTTTAGGAACTTTGCCGGTGTTATCTTCAACCATGAAAAATCTCCGCCTAATGAATCTATAATGACGAATCAGGATTGGCGAATGGTGAACGAAAAATGGCGAATGTCGTCAAAGATTTCACCAATCACCCATTCAACCTCCGGAATACTCGAACGCCGTTTCGCTTAGCCATCGAACAGTTCGATCGTCGTCCGGCGTTCGCAAATCACCATATCCTTAGATTCCCGCTCCGCCGTGCAGGCCGCACTCGGTTTTCTCCGCCGTGCTCCATCGGCCGTCGCGCGAGTATTCGCCGACCTTGGTTCCCGCGACTGGTAGCGTGCAGTGCGTGCATCCGACCGTGGGATAGCCTTGTTCGTGCAACTTATTGTATGGCACATTGTGCTCCTGTATGTACTCCCAGATCTGATTCCGCTCCCAAGCGGCAATGGGGCTGACCTTGAGCACCTGATACCGCCAGTCCCAATCGATCACGCGAAGGTTGGCCCGGGTGGCCGATTGGCTTCGGCGAAGCCCGGTGATCCACACATCCGCTTCGGCCATGGCCGGATACATCGGATCGACCTTGCGGATTTTGCAGCACAGCGTTGGATTGTGCTTCCAGAGCTCCGAGCCGTAGATGCGTTCCTGTTCTTCGGGCGTCAACGCCGTTCCGCGATTGACGAAATTCAGGTGCGGGTAGCGCTCAGCCATATGATCACGTAGTTCGTAGGTTTCGGGAAAAAAGAACATGGTGTCGAGATAAATCACCGTGAGGGGCTTGTTAAACTTCGCGTACATGTCGACGAGCGCGCAGCCCTCCATGCCGAAAGAGGTGGTCATGACCATGCGCTGCGATGAGAATCGCTCGAAGGTCCACTCGATGATCCGCTCGGTCGGTGAATCCTCATTGACCGGCATTCGAGTGTTCAGAGGCTCGATGGTTGTGCCCGCCTCGCCGTACATGTCCAGTTTCACGATTTCGCCTCCACGTTTGAGGTTGCCATCACAATTCAGAGCCCGGAGGCTCCGCCCAACAAAAAGGCCCACAGGAGCTTTCCTGCGGGCCGCCGTGTTCTTTGCCGTGTAAGGATCGGCTTTTTCACGCTCCCATCAGGGCGCTCCTCGGGTCGAGGCCGCGTAGCAACAACAACAGCCGCACGGACAACATGCCCCGGCCATCGCGCAGCAGGCACATGAGCCCAAGCTGGACCCGGCAACGAATCGCCAAGATTTCATAGGTATCTGCATCCGGTAGTTTTCCTGATTACACGTGACCAAATCATACAAGTAAGGCGGCGGGGATGTCAACCCAGGCAGATTCAAGCTGGAAGTTTCGGAGGCCCCCAATATGCCGAAATCCGGCTTGTGGGCCCTTTCTTGAGGCCCGGTCCCATAAGGCCCGATTCATCCGAACAGCTAACAGGTTCAATAGGGCTTAGCCAGAAGACGAAGCTCCGCAAGCAGCACCTCTGAGACTCGGAAATTCGTTTCTCCCAGGAGTCGGTTTGTAACACATTCAAAATCGATAAGGTGCAGCTCATGGGCTCGCAACAGGACGCCGAGCGTGCCAATGGTCTTGAGGTTTCGTTGCCGTGCCGCCTTGCGTCCTTTCGTGTCGTCGATCAGGATCGCGTCGGCCCCGATCTCCTTTGCAAGCAGAATGGCCGCCGTCTCTCCGACACCCAGGTCCAACGTTGCGTCGGCTGAATGGGTCGCAAGCACCTGCAATCGTTCGTGTTTTTGCTCGATCCAGTTTCTCACCAGCTCCGGAGCACCAGGATTGGAAAGCTCGTCGAATACTCCGGGCGGAATCACTACGGTTCCAAACATCTCAAACAAGACATGTATGGAATCGACAAGAATCAAGTAACGTATCGGTGAAGCGTCCGAGACGACAATCACGATTCAGTTGTCTCGCGGAGGAAATGAAGCTCTTCATCAATTTCGCCGGCCGTC
>JBGTDB010000360.1:0-7406 GCA_041748515.1 Phycisphaerae bacterium | reverse complement strand
AGGGAGCGCCCGATGGTTCATTCGAACGTCATTAGAGATGATCCGATGGCCGAATTTGGCCTGATTTGGCGAGGCTTGTCGCAACGAATTTGCATTGTGCTTGCGGTTGGGGTGTGCTTGGCCGGGCTGTCGGTGCGGGCGGGCGAGGCAGATGAGCCTGCACTTTCGGCGCCGGCGGCTCCCGGCGAAGTGGCCCGGCTGATCGGCGAGCTGAGCGACCCATCGTACGATCGGCGCATGTTTGCGACGCGGCGACTGGTCGCCATCGGTCGCGAAGCGCTTGCGCCGCTTTCGGAGGCCGCGCGCGGCAGCGACTTGGAAACGGCCTTGCGTGCCCAGCGGATTGTCCGAATCCTCGAATCGATTCTGTTTGCCGGCTGCGAGCTGACCATCGAGTTCAGCAAGCCGCGGATCAGGTGGGATGAACCTGTGGACCTGCGGGTGACCATCGAAAACAAGAGCCGTTTCACGGCGACGGTGCCGTTTGAGTTTGAAGCAAACGAAAGCGGTGAGCGACCGTCCGACGCGATGCAGGTTGCCCTCATGCTCGACGTGGGGGAATGGCTGCTGTTCCTTAGGCCGGACGGGACGCCGCCTCAAATGCGGGTGGACGACATCGCCGCTGACCCGGACGTCCTGGACGTAGTGCAGGAGAGGTTGGGCACCGGGCCGACAAGTGAGTTGGCCGCGGGAAGAAAAGTGACGATCGTGGCCCCTTCCTTTAATCGGGGGTGGGCAAGGTTTCCGCTGTTGGAGGCGGGCGAGTACACGGCCGTGTTCGAGTATTCTCCGCAGTGGAGCGACGAGGCTCTGGCCGGATCTCAAGTCGGTCGCCTGCGAAGCAACACGGCCCGACTGAGCGTCGTGGAGGCGGCGCCCACGGCGGTGTCGCGCTCCGAGACTTTTGCCGAGGTCGTGCTGATTAGAGAGGGCAGTCCCCGGCAAGCCGAAGGTAAAACGCCTCAGCCGGAAGGGGGGACGCTCGTCGCCCGCCTGACCAATAGGCACGACCTACCGCTGGTGATCAATCGAAACTTTGGGCCGGCTCCGCCATTCGCTCAGGGACAATGGGTCTATGACCACGGCGAAAAGTCGATCGAGCTTGCGCTGGGAAAGCCGGTCGGGCTTGGCTGGGAAGACTTCCGAAGCGAGGAATTGATTGAAGTTGCTTCGGGGCAGTCCATCGAACTAGATCGAATTGCCTTGAGTCAATTGCGGAGTTCTCTTGTTTCGCGCGGCGCCGATGTGAAGGATGGCTCCTGGATGCTGCGGTTCTCGTATGTAAACCTATGCGGGCGCGGCTGGCAGGCTCGGGAGGCAGCCTTGTTATCTACGCCGGTGATTGCCCAGGAGAAACCGGCTTCGCCGCCGGGCGCTGCCCGGACTAACCCGGCTTCGCCGGACGCGGACATACCGAAGGTGCTGAGGGATCCGCTTCCGCGGAGGCTGATAGTTCTGCATCGCACGAGTCAGACCCTGGCCGGTAGCGAGCTTGAATAGTCAATTTGTTGCCGGCTCTTCCGGGTGAATCCGGGCAATGCCCGCTAACAACGCCGTCGGAGGGCGGGCGGCGCACTCTATCCTGATTCGTTCCGCAACTTTAACATAAGCGTCCAATGCCAACTTCGACCCCTGTGCCGCCAGAGAGTCTCACTTCCGAGCCGGGTGCGGCTTCGGCTCCTGAGTCGCGCATGTCTTTCGGCGATCATCTGGAAGAACTGCGGACCTGTCTGATTCATGCGCTTATCGGATTCGTGGTGGCCGCGGCGACGGCGCTGATCCTCGGAAGACACATCCTGGTACTGATACTGGATCCGCTCTGGCAGGTTCAGCTTGCCAATGGGTTGCAGCCCAGCGTTCAGGCGCTCAGTCCCATGGACGGCTTTTCGGCGTACCTTCGCATCAGCATTCTGGCGGGGGCGATACTGGCCATGCCGTGGATACTCTACCAGGCGTGGAAGTTTGTGGCCACGGGATTGTACGCACACGAGCGGCGCTTTGTGAAGAGGCTCACATTCGCTTCGGGCGGATTGTTTATTGCGGGGGTACTTTTCCTTTACTTCATTGTGCTCCCGGTGGTGCTACAGTTTTTCATCGGCTTCAATCGGGCGTTCGAGGCGTCGGTGGCGATGCCGACCGGGCTTCATTCACTGGTGATCGGTGCCAACGAATCCGCGGCCGAAGGGAGTGACAAAGTTGATCCAAGTCCTACGGAGCGGGATTTGGCTGCCGGCGAGCGGGTGCTCGTACCATTGCTGTCGACTGACCCGCCGGATCCTGCGCCGGGACAGATTTGGATGAACACCACAACCAGGCGGCTGGTCGTGAAAGAAGGCGATCAACTCTGGTCGGCTCCGTTGCAGCCGGGGGCGGTCGCTTCGGCAATTGAAAGCCAGTTTGCCATTCCGGCCTACATTTCGTTTGTGCTGATGCTGGCCTTGGCGTTCGGCGCGGCCTTTGAAACGCCGATTGTCGTTTTATTCCTGGCGTGGAGTGATTTAATCCCGGCGGCGACCATGGCCCGGGCGAGACGATATGTGGTTATGGCCATCGTTGTCGTCGCGGCGGTGATGACGCCGCCGGACGTGGTCAGCCAGATGTTGCTGGCCATTCCCATGTACGGACTCTTCGAATTGGGGTTGGTTCTGGCCCGGACCCTGGAGCGGAAGCGGACCGGGGGATAGAGATTCCATGCACTTGGTGATTGGTTAATGTCGTAATCCGGTAGTCTTGCCGCGCTCATTCGCGTTTCATGGCCACGCACAAATCAGCCATTTCAATGCAAGCTAGACCAAATTGCCTATCATTCGAAAGGTTCACCAAACCCTGACGTTCACGCCTGGCGGGATACATCACCGCCCGCCATGAATGGCGGGGCTCGGGCATGGGAACTTCGACGACAATTCAACGTTAGACGGGCTTCAGGCCACTAGGTTTGGGCGGCTTCACGCGGGATTTGCGACTCGCAGTACGGTGTTCTCTGCTTCATTCTCATTTCACCTGGCCGATGAGGTCGCGGATAGTGCGAAGGCCGCGACTCTTAAGATAGGCGATCAGGCCGTCGCGAACGTATAGAGGCGTCTTGGGGTCGATGAAGAGGGCCGATCCGATGGCCACGGCCGTCGCCCCGGCGAGAAAGAACTCGACTGCGTCGCGCCAATCCATGATCCCGCCCATGCCGATGATTGGAACGCCCGCCCGCCGAGAAACCTGCTGGTAAACCCGGTTGACCATGTAGAGGGCTACGGGTTTGATCGCGGGACCGGACAGCCCGCCCGTGCGGTTGGCCAGCATAGGCTTCCAGGTGTTGACGTTGATTGCCATGCCGTACAGGGTGTTGATGACCGAGAGGGCCTCGGCCCCGCTTTCGATAGCAGCCTGGGCGGTTGCGACAATGTCCGAGACGTTGGGCGAGAGTTTGACAATGAGCTTCGCTCGGCGGACGTCTTTTCGCACGGCCGAGACGAGAGCGGCGAGGCGCGATGGATCGTTGCCGAACTCCATCCCGTCGGCCACGTTGGGACACGAGACGTTCAGCTCCAGCGCGGCGATGCACTCGACCGCGTCAAGCCGGCGACACACTGTGAGATAATCGCTGAGCGAATGGCCGACTACATTGACGACGATGGGTACGCCCGCCTCGCGAAGGAATGGAACTTTCTCGGCGACGAATCGCTCGAGCCCCACGTTGGCCAAGCCGATGGCGTTAAGCATTCCGCCGCGCGTTTCGACGATTCGCTCGGGCGGGTTGCCCTTTCGCGGTTCCACGGAAACGGCCTTGGTGACGAAGGCCCCGAGTTGCGTAAGGTCCAGGTATTCGGCGTGCTCGGGCCCAAAGCCGCTGGTGCCCGAGGCGGTCATGATCGGGTTTTTCAGGCGAAGACCGGCCAGGTCAATCGACAAATCAACCCCGGGCGCCGCCCGGTCTAATCCGGCTTCGCCGGCGGGCGCGGCTCGCGGCGTTTTTGAGGCGGAACTCATTCATCAAAGAATGGGGCCGGAATCGCGGCAAGTCAACTGACTGCGCCTGAATGTCATGGTCCACGGCGGGGACCGCCGCCCATGCCGCCTCCGCCCCGGCCGAATGGCATCGAAATGCCGCGCTGGCTCATGCGATTGCCAAGAACCATGAAATAAGCCATGCGCTGGGCGGTCTGGTCGGCGTTGCGCGATTCGGAGCGGTCCTTGCGCTCTTCCCGTGATTGCGAACCCATGAAGCCTCCGCGCGGCCCGCCTTCGCGTTCTTCGCCTTCCTGGCGACGGCGCTCCCATTCGGCACGACGCTCTTCCATGGCCTTGCGAAAGGCTTCCATTTCGTCGATGTGCTTGTCAAGAACGACGACTTTGTCCTCTTCGGAGGCGGTAAAATACTCGTTCACCCGCTCATTCATGGAGGATTCCCAGACCTCGCGCATGTTCTGGAAGGCCTGGCGGCGCTGCTCTTCAGTGAGGTCTTCGCGGTCCATGGCCGTACGGATGGTGTCCATCATCTCTCCGGGGTTGGCCGCGCCTGCTTTGAGCGCCGAGACGGTCAGCTCCTTCGGAATGGTCGAGTCCGAGTCGCTGCCTCCGGTCCATCGGACGGCCCCCCAGACCGAAGCGCCCACTGCGGCCGCGGCGACGGCAAGAATGGCCCAGCCCTTTGGGTTGTTGATGCTGGCGAGTGACATAGCGTGATCTCCTAAAAATCTTCAAAATCGGCGACGTGGCCGTCGATGTACAGGTAGTTTCGGGCCCTTTTTCCCTGGGATCCGTGGAAATTGGCATAATCCCGGAAGATCCAGATCATGTTCGGCGAGACGGCTGTATCGGTCCGGTCGCTCAGGATATTGGCAATTTCGTCGAGTCGGCGACCGGCGAATTGCACGCGGTATTCGTAACTCGACCGTTCCGATTGAAAATAGCTCAATCCGGCGTTGGGCGGCAGTCGCGTGTTACCGGGATGGTCGTTGGGGCACTCTAAAATTGAGCCTACGCCGATGTGATCTTTGAGCACCTGGGCGATGTATATCGGTTTATCGCGCTGCAATGGGCCGGGGCCCACGGAGGGCATGAAGGAGGCGTGGGGAAGGCGGTCGCGACTTTTCTGCAAATACTCTTGCAGGCCGATGCTGACCTGTCGCAGGTTGCTGGCGCAAAGGGCCAGCCTGGCCTGGGCCCGGGCGCGGTTCAGCGATGGAATAAGGATCGAAATCAGCAGGGCAATGATCGCAATGACGACCATCAATTCGATCAACGTGAACGCGCGGGGTGCGCACGCGAGGCGACGGATCCTGGTTGCGTTGTGCATGATGAGGGGCGCCCGTCGCATCTATGAGCCTCTTGCGGCATGGCCACAGGCCGCTGAATTCGGAAACGGAATTCTACCATTCTTAGCGTCATTCCGCGCTACGGTTGCCCGTCAGAAATTGTCTTGGGATGGTGACACAAGTCCATGACAATTCGGCAGCTTATTCCGCCATTCGGGCAGCCGAGGGGGTCTGGATTGGACGGCCCCGCAGCTCTGGTTTCAGAGTTGGAAACGTGGATGATTTCGCAATTCTTGGCCACGATGCTATTCTATGGCTTTCGTGGGTAGGCTGTGAAACGAGCTGGTGATCCTGCGTCTCCATGAGGGCTGAAAGAGGGTTGCCGGGGTTATCCGGGTTCTTGGGCGGGTGCTTTTGGCCGCCAAGCGAATGGGAAAATGACCAAGCGAACGACAGGGCGACAAGGTAATCCCGGCGAACAGATTTCGCGGGCGACGGGGAACGGCGACGGCCGGATTCCCGTGCGAACAAGTGAAAAGGATGGCGCGACTTCCGCGAACCGCCCCGAGCGTTTTGCGAGTCCGGATGGAAGCGCGTCTTCAATTAAGGGCGCCGCTCCGGACGGTGAATCCAACAAGACGCCGGGGCCGCCCACTTACGCCGAAGGCCCTTCGGCCTCGACAACAGCGCCGCCGCCGGTCGTTGTCGAGCGCAAAAGCCTTTATCAGACCGTTGTCGAGCAGTTTTCCAAGGCCGCGGACCTGATGGGTCTCAACGCCGACGTTCGGCGCATCCTCTCGACCAGCAAGAATGAAATCGTCGTTCATTTTCCCGTTCGCATGAACAACGGTCAGGTTCAGATGTTCACCGGCTATCGCGTGCAGCACAACGACGCGCTGGGCCCCTACAAAGGCGGGTTGCGCTATCACCACGACGTTAATCTTGACGAGGTGCGGGCCCTGGCCGCGTGGATGACCTGGAAGTGCGCGCTTGTGGACCTCCCGTTCGGCGGAGCCAAGGGGGGGATTCAGATCGATCCGTCGCAATTTGCTCCGTCCGAAATGGAGCGCATCACGCGGCGATTTGCTTTCGCGCTCGGGCACAACATCGGGCCTGATTATGACATCCCCGCGCCGGACATGAACACCAACGCCCAGATCATGGCCTGGATTCTCGACACCTACCTGTCCACCGTTCCGCCGCACGAGCGACAACGCAACGTCCACGTGGTGACCGGCAAGCCCATTGCCGCCGGCGGGAGCGTCGGGCGCGACAAGGCCACCGGACAGGGCGTGGTTTATATCGTTCAGAAATGGGCGGCCGACCGTGTTGGGCAATGTTCCGCTCAAACCGCCGCCGGGCAACGCCCGGGTCAAACCGGCACCGCCGGCGGGCAAAGGCTCGACGGGCTGACTTTCATGGTACAGGGGTTTGGCAACGTCGGATCGTGGGCGGCCCGGATACTGGTTGGATTGGGCGCGAAGCTTGTGGCCGTGCAGGATGCAACCGGCGGAACGCGAAATGTCCAGGGAATCGATCCCGACGATCTGTTGCGCCACGTCCGCTCGCGGGGCGGTGTGGCCCGATACGCCGGGGGCGAGTTCGTTGACAATATTATGTTTTTCAAGACCCCCGCGGACCTGTTCATACCGGCGGCGCTGGAGAATCAGATCACCGCCCTGACCGCCCCGTGGCTCCAGGTCCGCGCCGTCGTCGAAGCGGCCAACGGCCCCACCGATCCCGACGGTGACCGCATTCTCCGCGAGCGGGGAATCGACGTCATTCCCGATATTCTGTGCAACGCGGGCGGCGTCATTGTGAGTTATTTTGAATGGCTCCAGAACAAGCGAGCCGAGTCGTGGGAGCTGGACGAAGTGGATGGCAAGCTGCTGCGAAAAATGTCCAATGCTTACGATCGCGTTCGTGACACGGCCGCCGAACGAGAGACTGATTGGCGAACCGCGGCCTACATCCTGGCACTGTCGCGACTCGAAAAAGTATTCCTTGAGCGAGGCATCTTTCCTTAGATGGGCACTGCAAGGGGCTGGGCTGATTCTGCAATGGCTGCTAGAGCGGAGTGTCGAATGGCGAACATCGCACATAATTCGATGGGTTTGTCAGAGCCCCGCTATTCATGGCGGGTGGGGTACGAAACCG
>JBGTDB010000359.1:0-3230 GCA_041748515.1 Phycisphaerae bacterium | reverse complement strand
ACTCCCAACCCCCAACCCTCCGTGTTCTCCGTGACCTCCGTGGTCATCTCCCCCGCCCCAAACCCTATATCCCATACCCGAAACCCGATACCCGAGCCCCAAACCATTGACCCCGCCCCGGTGAACGGGGTATCATGGAATCAGACTGTTGGGCAGAGGCACGGCCTGCGTGGGCGCGTGCCCCGGTCCATTTCCGCCGGTAACCCGGCTGCCGCGTGAGACGCCATCGTATATCCATTGTCCCCCCGGAAGTTTCCGCCCCCGGAAGTTCCCGGAAGCACGGCACGGCAGACGGAAAAGCCCGGCAACATGACAGCCGCCTGCGGCGTTAAAACCCCAGGCCCAAACCGGAGACCACGATCATGCCACCCACCCCTCACCACTCCCCACTCACCACTCACTCCCCCCCCACGGCAACCAGGGTCCAGGGACCAGGGATCGGGGATCGGGGATTGGGCGGAATGACACCAACGGCTCACTACTCACCACTCACGACTCACTCCCCAAACGCCCTGCGGGCGTTCACCCTCATCGAACTCCTCGTCGTTATCTCCATCATCGCCCTGCTCATCGGCATCCTCCTGCCCGCCCTGGGCGCGGCGCGGGATTCCGCACGAAAAACTCAGTGTCTCACAAACGTTCGCAGCATCTCTCAAGCGATCAATTTCTATTTGGCCGATTCACGGGAGGTGTTTCCGGCAGCGTTGGATACAACGGTCGATTGGTGGAATGCTGTCGGGATCGCCGGAACCGGAGGAGGTTCGAGAGCGCTTCCCGAGGAGGACCGAATTTTGAACTCCTACCTGAGCGGTGCGGCAGGGGTCGCCAAGTGTCCATTGGATGCCGGTACGTCCGTGGCCGCGACCAAGCCAACGGCATTTGATCACAACGGGACATCTTATCTGTACCCAGACAGGACCAATTTTACGAGCGGAAATCACACCTTTAATGACTGGTGGCTCATTGAGGGGCATCGAGCGACCGAGGTAATCGTGCCGTCCAGAAAGGCGTTAATTGCTGAAGAGAGCGTGCTTGGTCCGGCGTCACGGCCCGGTACATCTGTGAACAATCAGTGGCACAATAAAACCGAGCCATTGATTATCAGCGTGGCGTATCTTGATGGACATGCGAAAGAAGTGAAGCGGAATCAAGCTGGCGGGGCGCGTGTCACCAACGTCGCCCAAACCGTGATCGACCAGCTTAGCCGCAATGCCAACGAATACTACTGATATTCGCTGCTTAGACCTGTTTCCAAGCAGACAGGTCTTGCTCGACGAGCTCTTCCAGCCTGTCAATCTCTGGCGTCAGTTCCCGCACAAGTACGCGGCGAAGATCAGGGGATAGCACGCCTCGATCATGTGATTTGAAGAAGAGCCTTAACGCGGCATTGCCAATGCCCCCTCGTAATTCCTCCGGAAGACGGCCATAGATTTTCTGAATCTTAGGGTGAACTTTGAGAAATCTTCGAAAGTTCATATTTCGCGGCACCGCTGCTTTGTTGTGAATCTCAAACTTGACCGTGCCTGTCTCCGGTAGGTCAAGGAAGTCGAGAATGCGACGAAACGTTCCGTGGGTGTTGATCGTTAGCTGTTCGAATAGCACTATGAGAATCTGATCGCGATCGAATCGTCGGATGAACCGATTAATCTGCGGCACATAATCAACGACGTGTCTGTACAGCAATCCTGCCGGAAAATGCGATTCCCTTGGAATTCTTTTCCCATTGCGGCGATCCGTTTCTGCTCTTAAGGCCTCCTCAAAGTTGATGATTGTTTCGTTGATACTCCGCAGATACTGCCCGTGAAGTGAATACATTAACTCAACAGGGTCGCGCAGCGATATCAAGATGCGGGCATCAGGATTGTATTCATGAAGTTCCTGTGCAGCCGATTTTGAATAAAGATACCAGACTGACGACTCGCCGCGATACGGAAGGCTGGCCCCAGCATCAAAAAGCCCCTCGTATTGTTTCCTATCTAGTATTCGTGGCTGCGTCATAACCAAGTCGCGGCCAAAATGATGCGGCTCCTTCGGGTCGGACATGTGAATTATCGGGTGTTGCGACAAATAAGCGTGCAGGGAAGTTGTGCCGCATTTTGGCGCTCCCACTAAAAAAAGATTCGGCTTGGCCACTTCGAATCCTATTCCGAACTCACAACGAAAAAGTGATGGTAGAGATTCTCGACGGGTTGAATTTCCGCAATCACTTTGAACCCGGCGGCGACCATTTTCGTCCGAAAGTCATGTGTGGTCACGTTTGACTCAAGCTCCCAGTGATGCTCGCCGTGTCGATTCTTCATCGGCTTGTTGCGCCGTGAACCTAGCGTGATTCGACGGTGCCCGCTGCTGCGTGAATCATGCTTGATGAGCGCCCACGTCGGCCGATTGGACGGCACCGATATTACGCCACCCTTTTCCGCAACCCGGAACAGCTCGCGCAGAGCGTCATCGACCAACTTCCATTCGAGGTGTTCAAGTACCTGGCAGCACAGAAAGGCGTCAAACTGATTCGGCGCAGCCGGAATCTCCGTCACCGAGCCGAGGATGTCCGGCTCCAGCCGTGCATCAACGTCCAGTGTCTGAACTCTGTGACCTAGCTGCCGCAGGATGAGCGCCGTAAGACCGGCGCCAACTCCTACCTCCAGAACGCTGCTTTGTGGGAAATGGGTGGTCACAAGGCGAAACTGATAGCCGATTGAAGCCATTCGCCGGGGGTGTAGATACTTGAGCGGATCATAGTGCGCCTTTGAGGCGACTTGGACCCACTGTCGCACGGCGTCGGGATTTGGATTCGCCTGCATAGGAAGATTTCTTCGAGTATTCTGCGTCCACCAGATTAGCAAAAATCCTCCCGACGTTTTATCCTCATTGAACACGTCAGAGTCCAACATGAATTCGAGGCCGTCCCAGACGCCGAAGGTAAGCCTTGGGCGGCGGACGCTCCGCGGCTTCGGCTGGACAGTCGCAGGCTCGATGTCATCGAAGGTCGTCAACCTGGGGGGCCAGCTCGCGCTGGCGTGGCTGCTCCTCCCGGCAGATTTTGGTCTGATCGGGCTGGCTTATACGGTCAGCACGTTCGCCAATATCGTGGGCCAATCCGGAATCCGCGTCGTGCTGGTTCAACGCCATGGCCAGATGAGACGGTGGGCGACTGCGGCTTTCTGGATGTCTCTGGTAATTGGACTGTTCCAAGCCCTGATCATGATCGCCGCCGCCCCGCTGGCTGCCAA
>JBGTDB010000358.1:0-5270 GCA_041748515.1 Phycisphaerae bacterium | reverse complement strand
GCTGGCCCGCGCCGGCTGAGTGATGACCAGCGGGACTTCGTGGCCGCTTAAGGCCAGCCACCGCAACGACGGCTGAGCGAAAGCGCCGGAGGCAAGGAATAAAACGCGCATCGTGTTCGGCGAGCCTGCTACGCCTTTCGTTTGTTGAAGTCGTCGCGCAATTGCTTGATGGCCCGGCGGTTGGCGACTTCGTCCGAGGACGACATTCGATCGATGATGAGCCGCCCGTCCAGGTGATCGACCTCGTGTTGCCAGATGCGAGCCGGAAGGTCCGTCGCCTCGGCACGGACCGGACGCCCTTCAAGGTCGAAGGCTTCCATGACGACGCTTGTCGCCCGGCGAACGTTGACCGTAACACCGGGAATGGAAAGGCAGCCCTCCTCATGGTCGTCGGAACCAGTCAGCTCCACGAACCTGGGATTGACAAACGCCAGGTCGTGTCCCGGCTCGCCCACGGCATTGCAGACGAAAAGGCGAATCCCCTCGCCGACCTGCGGCGCGGCCAGCCCCACTCCCTTGGCTTCGCGCATGAGTTCCAGCATCCGACCGGCCAGGGTGCGCAGCCCGTCGTCGAAAACCGTCACCGGCGCGGCCGCCCGCAGCAGCACCGGATCGGGATAGAAGACGATGCCGAGTCTGCGGGAACTATGCACCAATGGGGGTTTCCGGGAAGCTGCGGGGTGAGAGCCTTTGTTTGACACGTTCCACCCGTGGGATAGTATGAATTGACTGTCGAATGTAAAGGGCGTTCGACCCTGCGGGCCCGGTTCCGGAAGACTCCGCACCATCACGGTCGCGGCTCGGAATTCCGGCTTCGCCGGCGGGCCCGGCCCCATAAGTCGCGGGGCAGCGGACTCCTCGGAAAATCATAAGCAGAAATGTCACGCAAGACCATGACCGAACCAACGGAAACGACCGATCTGAACGCTCGTTTGGAAACGAGCCAGGAAGATCGGGCCAAAGCGCAAAAATGGTTCCTACGGGCTCGCGAGCTTGGCGACAAGCGCAATTTCGATCACGCCATAGAATACTACGTCAGCGGCCTGGAATTCTGGCCCGACGCCGTCGAGGATGCCTGCAAGCCGCTTCACGGCTGTGCCGTCGCCCGTCGTCAGACCGGCGGCAAGAAGCCCGGCTTAAAAGATACGATGAAGCGGTCAACGAGCGACAAGGATCCGAAAAAAGCCTTTGTCAATTCGCTGTGGCTCTTCGGACACGACCCGGACAATCTCGGCTATGTTGAGGCCGTCGTCCGAAATGCCAGCCGACTCCGGGCCGAGGATGCCGCACGGTGGGCTGCGGGGGTGTGTTTGAAGGCCCTGGAAACCAACCCCAGGGCCGGGCCCAAGAACTTTCAGGCCCTGGCCAATCTGGTCGAGGAAATGAGCGACCGGGCCGCGGGCCGGGGTGAGCATCCCTTCGGCGTTGTAGCCCTCCAGATCGGCGTGGATGCCATCGCCCTCTGGCGGCGACGCTATCCCAAGGACCAGAACGCAGAGAACACGCTTCGTACTTTGTCCACCAAACTGACGATCCTGAAGGGCAACTATCAGGACGGCGAAAGTTTCCGCGACAGCATCGCCGATGCCGGCGAACAGGCTGACCTGCACGACCAGAAGCGCACGGTTCAGTCCAGTGGGCGGCTGGAAGCGCTGATTGCCAAGGCCGAAGCCGATTGGCGGGCCAATCCCGATCAGGCCTCGGTGTTTAAGAACTACATTGACCTCCTGTGCCGCCGCGAAGATCCCGAAGAGGAAACCAAGGCCATCGGCGTGCTGGTCGAGGAATACAAGCGGACCGACGACTACCGCTGGAAGCAACTGGCCGACGACATTCGCATGAAGCAGCTAGGTCGGGAAGTCCGAGACGCGGTCGGCGATGACGAGGCCGTCAGACAGGCGCGAATTGCCCAACTCAAGTTCGAACTGAGTGCCTTTAAGGACCGGGTCGATCGGTATCCGACCGATCTGCGATTCCGGTTTCAGTACGCCATTCGCAAGTTCAACGCCGGCCAGTTCGACGACGCCATTCCGCTGTTTCAGGCAGCCCGGACCGACCCCAAGAACCGGGCAGCCTGCGGAATGTACCTGGGACGGTGTTTTTACCGTAAGGGCTATCATTCCCAGGCCATTTCGGCCCTCGAGGAGGCCATACGGGACTATGACATCTCGGACGACGACCTTGCCAAGAACATGCAATACTGGCTGGGAAGGGCCCAGGAGGCCAACGGCGATCTGGAGGCCGCCCGGAAGACCTACGGAAACATCCTCCAGATGGACTACAACTTCCGAGACATCCGTGCTAGACTGGACAACTTGCAGCCGTCGAGCGGTCCCGCCGGCGAAGAAGATTAGCCATTGATAAACGATGCAACCGGCCGAGATCCGGTTCTGACGGTATTCGACCCCCTGGAGAAGTGATCGTGCCCAACTTGCCTGATGCCAAGAAACGTGTGAAGCAAAACGCCCGGAATCGCGCGAGCAATCGCGCTCGAAAGAGCGAGCTCAAGGCCGAGACGCGCGGCTTTGAAAAAATTCTCGCCACCGGAGACAAGGCCGCGGCCACCAAGGCGTTCTCGACGTTGAGCAAGCACCTCGATCAGGTGTCGGCCAAGGGATCCCTGCACAAGAACACCGCGGCCCGACGCAAAAGTCGGCTGGCCAAACGGCTCAACGCGGCCGCCGGGAAGTAGGCCGGCCATCCCCCTGAACACTGGTACCTCGCCAACCATCATGTCGGAAGCTCATCGCGGGCCG
The DNA here is from genome assembly GCA_041748515.1 of Phycisphaerae bacterium. Classification (GTDB taxonomy): domain Bacteria; phylum Planctomycetota; class Phycisphaerae; order UBA1845; family UBA1845; genus JBGTDB01. The sequence goes on along the minus strand of JBGTDB010000358.1, from coordinate 2,514 downwards.
TTTGTTTCCCGGGGCGGCGACAAGCTCGCGGCCGCCTTGGATCATTTTGAGATTGCGGTGAGAGATTTCGCCTGCGCCGACCTGGGCAGCCACGTCGGCGGCTTTGTCGACTGCCTGCTTCAGCGCGGTGCCACCAGGGTCTATTCCATCGACACGTCGTACGGAACGCTGGCGTGGAAGCTCCGCAAAGATCCGCGCGTGGTCGTCCACGAACGGACCAATGCGATGCACGTCGCGCTTTCGGAACCCGTGGACCTGGTCACCATCGACGTCGGCTGGACGCCACAGGCCAGGGTACTGCCCAACGCGGCGAAGCTTCTCTCGCCGACCGGCCGTGTGCTCACCCTCTTCAAGCCACACTACGAGGCCCCACCCGATGCGCTGACCAACGGCGTGCTGCCGGATGATCAGATCGAACGCGTCGTCGCCGGCGTACTCGAGCAAACCGTAGCCGACGGTTGGCAAGTTGAGGGAACATTCGTCAGTCCGATCCGCGGCCAGGGCGGCAACCGCGAAGTCTTCGCCTTACTGCAAAGATAGCGCAATCCTGAGCCCCGCCATTCACGTCGGGCGGAATAGACTCGGATCGCGGCATGGTCGTCTCCTGATTCGCGCGACGCGGTCACGGTTCGGAACCGAGCCGCGCCCGTGAGGAAGCGGTTGCGACCGAGGAGCATCACTTGAGTCAACCTCGCCCTTACGGTCGCGGCTCGGATCAGGCGCGCAACTCGGATCAGACGGTCGCGGTTTTGATTTGAGCCGCGCCCGCGAGAGTGTCCGCGCGGGCTGAGGCCCGCCGCTTGCTATGCGTGATCGCCCGCGACTTTCTCCGAGCTATTTGCGCAGATCGACGCAGACGACGCGTTCGAGGCTTCGCGTGTAGAGCCGGCCGTCCACCAGAATCGGCAGCGACCAGCATCGCCCCTTGACCGGTTCAAACTTGGCCGTCGGCTCGAATCCGCCGGGCGAGGCCGGGCCGATCTGAAACTCGCCGGACTCGGTCTGCAACAGAATATGCCCGTCGGCGATCAGCAGCGGACCGTGCGCGATGCGGTTGATGCTCCAATCCTGCTTCCCGGTCAGAAAGTCCACGCACTTCAGGGCCCGTTGATCGCTCGTATAGAGCTTGCCCTCAAAGAGCACGGGCGTCTGAAATTTGTTGAGCAGCACCTTGCTCTTCCAGACCTCGTCCGCGGCCAGCTTGTCGCCGTCGGTGCGAAGTTTGAACACGCCGGCCCCGGTGCGATAGCCGGAGGTAAACAGAATATGTCCATTATGAAAAATGGGCATGGCCGCGTTGACGTCCCAATCGGTCTTCCACGGCGTTCGCCACACTTCGCGTCCGGTCGCCGCTTCAACGATGACTGCGGCCGTGCCCGTAAATCCCGCGATATACCTCTTGTTGTTGAACGTGAAGGGGTAGGGCGTTGCATAGCCGACCAGGTCGTCGCCGGTTTTCCAGATGAGCTTGCCGGTTTTCTTTTCATAGGCGGCGAGGGCTCCGTCGCCCTTGCCGGCGGATACGACGGCCATGTCGCCCTCGATCAGCACCGACCCGCTGTAGGCCCAGGTCGGCTTGTTCTCGAACTGCTTCTCCCAGATCGGCTTGCCGGTTTCCGCGTCGGCGCAAAGCAGCTTGCCGTGTGCACCAAGGATGTAGACCCGGCCGTCGTCGATGGTCGGCGTGGCCCGCGTGCCGTCGCCGAATTCGTTTTTGAACTCGGTTTCGAACGGGTTCTCCCAGAGGACTTCGCCCGCGTCGGCCTTGAGGCAGTAAAGCACCTGGTGCCCGTCCTTCATGCCGCAGGTGTAGAGCTTCCCACCGACCAGGGCGAACGAGCTGAAGGCCGAGCCGATCTCACGATCCCAGACCACGGTCGGCGGCTCTTCAAAGGCGGTCTTGATGTTTGCCCCCTCGACAATGCCGCGAAACTGAGCCCCGCGAAAGTGCGGCCAGTCCGTAGCGAAGGTTGTCGAAGTGGCGAGCGTAAAAGCGAACAGGCAGGCGACGAAAACTTGAGTTCTTTGCATGATGCATCTCCTGAAGCCGGGAATCCAATGGGCCAAGGGCCACTGCGCCGATTGTAACAGACAATCGCGCATCCGTCGCGATCCCGTTCAGAACCGCGACCGCAAGGGAGTGGTTGCGTTATTATTTCCCCGCCGCGCCGCGCCGATCAGTACCGCGACAGTTATGGAGCGGTCCAGCGAGCCGCGGACTTCAGTCCGCGCGGACTCTTAGACTGATCCGAACCGCGACGATCAGAACCGCAACCGTCGATCGGTACCGCGACAGGTATGGAGCGGTCCCTCCCCCCTTACCAAGGGGGGATCGGCTTCAGCCGAGGGGGGTCGCCGTTCCCGAGCCGCGATCGTCAGGGTAATAGCGTCCGGGATTTTGGCGTTTTTCGCGTTGGCGGGTGGTTGCGGTTGTTGCGTGAGCTTGGAAGGGCGGTGGATCGGGTATTGGTTGAGTTTGCCGCGGCGCATGACGGCGGGCCGCTCGGGGTGGCG